>NZ_JBNPEC010000082.1:0-50616 GCF_051117345.1 Alcanivorax sp. | reverse complement strand
CCACGCAACGGTCGCTCTTTGCCAGCTCGGCGGACAGGCCGGCTTCCGGGAAGGCTTCGCGCTCCACGGTGATCACCGGGTAGCGCTCCTGGCACTCTTCCCAGCTGATCGGCACTGCCAGGTCCGAGGTGCCTGGCAGCAGCAAGGCCCGTTCCGGGTCGTAACGATCCACTACCAGGCCCAGACGCGCCGCCGCTTCTGCCATCATCAGGCCAAGCTGGCCACCACCGAGAACGAGCACACGATTCATCAGCCTTCACCCAGCTCGGCATTAGCCAGCACATCGTCGGCACGGGACGCTTTCCAGTCGGCGATTTTCTGCAACTGCTCCGGGTTGCCGGCGGCCAGCATCTGCGCCGCCAGCAGGCCCGCATTCCAGGCGCCAGCGGCGCCGATGGCCAGGGTGCCCACGGCCACGCCCTTGGGCATCTGCACGATGGACAGCAGGCTGTCCCAGCCGGACAGGGTGCGGCTTTTCACCGGCACGCCCAGCACTGGCAGCGGAGTCAGGGACGCGATCATACCGGGCAGGTGAGCGGCGCCACCGGCGCCAGCAATGATCACCTGATAGCCATTGTCATGGGCGCTTTTGGCGAAGTCGTACATGCGCTGGGGGGTCCGGTGAGCAGACACCACTTCCGCCTTCCAGCCCACACCGAACTGGGTCAGGGCGTCACAGGCTTCTTTCATGGTTTCCCAATCGGACTGGGAACCCATTACCACGGCAACCGGTGTGCTCATTCGCTTCACTCCATCGCGCCCACCACGGGCTTTTGCGGGCCCTGGGCCCGCCACAGAAAAAATTGAGGCGCACACTTTACTAGCGCGTGCGCGGGAGGCAAGTCTACCGACGAAAAAATGACCAACGGCGTCGCCAATTCCCGGCAGGAAGGCGATTTTAGCGCGATTTGGCCGGGAATGCGCTTCTGCTACCCCACCTTTGCGCTTCCCGCTGGAGCCCATGCAAGGATGCGGCTCCGAGCTAGTCCCTGTTTCTTTCTGCCAGCACCTGGCCATAGCCATCCTGGTAACCCGGATAGCGTAGGGCGTAGTGTCCCTGGCGGATGTACTGGCTGCGAATCCGCTTGCCAGCAGGCGTATCGTCGGGCACCGCCAAGGTCAGCCCCTGCTGTTCGGCCAGCCATTGCAGCACGTCCAGATTGCGCCCGCCCACGTTGTCGGTACCGATCACCAGCGGCGGCATTTCCTGCCCGGCCAGCCAGCCATCGGCCACACTCTTGAGCAGGCCCACACAATCGTCACGATGAATGCGATTGGTCCACTGGGCGGAAGGAAGTGTTTCCTCGCCCCGGGCCAGTCGCGCCGCCTTGTCGATCTGGCGATAGCGCCCTGGGCCGTAGATGCCGGAGAAGCGCACCACCGTGCAATGGGAACGGATGCTGAGCTCCTCTTCCGCCGCCAGCAATACCTTGCCGTTGTAGCGAGACGGCGTTGGCGGCGTAACCTCGTCTACCTCTCCCTCAACCTCACCAAAGACCGCCGTGCTGGAGACAAAGACCACCGGCGGCAGCGGCTGCTGCGCCGCCAGGGCATCCAGCAGCGTCTGTGGCGCTCGCACATAGGCCTTCAGGTAACCTTCTTCGCTGTATTCAGACGGCGTCATTATGATAATGACCAGATCCACCGGGTCCGGTGGCAGCAGGGCTGCGCCGGCGAGCAAATCCTGGCTGTATAGCTCCACCCCAGAGGGGCAGCGGCTGCCCCGGCGAATGGCGCTGACACGGTGACCCTCGGCCAGAAATTGCTCCGCCAGGCCGGTGCCCAGGTCACCCAGGCCGGCAATCAGAATATGGGACATAAAAGCAAAACCAGTTAATAGTGAACAATGAATAGTTAACAGCGAGAAACGCCCTTAAGTTCGCAGGCGCCAGCCACCCCCGCAGCTGCCCTTTCTCGCGAGCTATTAACTATTCACTGTTAACTATTCACTGCCTTTTTTTCTAGGCACAATGATCAGTAATTGAATTAGCGAATCAGTGCCATGACATTAACAGAACTACGCTATCTCGTCGCCCTGGCCCGGGAGCGCCATTTCGGCCACGCCGCCCAGGTCTGCAACGTGAGCCAGCCCACTCTCAGCGCGGCAATCAAGAAGCTGGAAGAGCAGCTGGGCATGCCCCTGTTCGAACGGCGCCCCCGGGAAGTCGTGGTGACGCCCCAGGCGGAGCCCATTGTGGCCCAGGCCCAACGGGTGCTGGAACAGGCGGACCTGCTTACACAGATGGCCATGAGCCAGCAGGATCAACTGGGGTCGCCACTGCGAGTCGGAGCCATTTTTACTGTGGCGCCCTATCTGTTCCCCACCATGGTGCCAAAGGTACGCGCTGCAGGCCCGGAAATGCCCCTGTTCATCGAAGAGAACTACACCCATGTGCTGCGCCGCAAGCTGGAACAGGGCGATCTGGATGCCATTATCGTGGCGCTGCCCTTCTCCGGTGGCGGGCTAGTGCGGGCACGCATGTACGAAGAATCCTTTTCGGTGCTGCTCCCCGGCGACCACCCCTGGACTGCCCAGAAGGAAATCGCCCCGGACCAGTTGCTGGACGAAACCCTGCTGCTGCTGGGTGAAGGCCACTGTTTCCGCGATCAGGTACTGGAACTGTGCCCGGCCATCGATTCCCAGCGCCAGCGCAACCTGGTGCAGATCGAAGGCGGCTCCCTCGAAACCCTGCGCCACATGGTCGCCAGCGGCCTGGGCATCACCGTACTGCCCAACTCCGCCCTGCACCAGCACGGCTACGACAAGGCCACCTTCGCGGTACGCCCCTTCAAGGCGCCGGTCCCGGCACGGACCATCGCCCTGATCTGGCGCGACAGCTTCCCGCGACCGAAAGCCATTGAAGTGCTGCGCCAGGCAGTGCCGAAGGAAGGGCTGGCCGGTTGAGGACGGTGTAATGCATCCGAACTTGGCGGCAAGAAAGGCCCGGTCAGACGTCGGATGTCTGACGTCGGACGCCAAACACGCCCTGGTGGCCTGGACGGACGCATTGCACCACTGGCGCAATGCGTCCGACCTCCGACATCCGACGTCTGACCTTGCCTCCCATGCCTGCTGATTCCCTCTCCGCCCTGCCCATCACCCGCCTGAAAGGCGTCGGCCCCGCTGCCGCCGAACGGCTGGCCAAGCTGGGCCTGCATAATCTGGAAGATGTGCTCTTCCATCTGCCGTTCCGTTACGAAGACCGCACCCGCATCACCCCCATTGGCAGTCTACGACCGGAAACCGGCGTGGTGATCGAAGGCCAGGTAATGGCCGCCGATGTGGTATTCGGGCGCCGCCGCTCGTTGCTGTGCAAGGTGGCCGATGGCACCGGCATGGTGACCCTGCGCTTCTACCATTTCAGCGCCGCGCAGAAGAACAATCTGGAGCGGGGCCGCACCATTCGGGTGTATGGCGAACCTCGCCCCGGTGCTGCCGGGCTGGAGTTTTATCATCCCGAATATCAAGTCGGCGACATCTTGCCCCCTCTGGAAAAAGCGCTGACGCCGGTCTATCCCACTACCGAAGGCGTCAGCCAGAAACTGCTGCGCAATCTGGCCGGTCAGGCCCTGCAGTACCTGCAGGGTCACCCGCCAACGGAACTGATTCCCGGCGAACTGCTGGATCAACGCGGCCTGCCGTCACTCACCGACGCACTGACCAAGTTGCACAACCCGCGCCCGGATGATCCGGTCAACCTGTTGCTGGACGGCAAGCACCCGGCGGTAAAGCGACTGGTCATGGAAGAGATGGTCGCCCACCAGCTGGGCATGCTGCAGAAACGGGCGGGTCAGAAAGCTTTCCATGCCCCGCGCCTGCACGCGGATGATTTATTCGAACAACTACAGGCCAGCCTGCCCTTCACCCTCACCGGGGCCCAGCAGCGGGTGATTGGAGAATTGCTTGGCGATATGGGCCAGCCCCATCCCATGCTGCGGCTGGTCCAGGGGGATGTGGGCTCGGGCAAGACCCTGGTCGCCGCCGCAGCAGCACTGGCCGCTATTGAATCCGGCTACCAGGTGGCGCTGATGGCGCCCACGGAACTGCTCGCCGAGCAGCACCGGGACAACTTCCAACACTGGTTGGCGCCGCTGGGCATCGAGGTGCACTGGCTGGCTGGCAGCCTGGGGGCCAAGGCCCGCCGGGACACTCAGGCGGCGCTGGCGGACGGCAGCGCCCACATTGTGGTGGGCACCCATGCCCTGTTCCAGGAAGCAGTGCAGTTCCATCGCCTGGGCCTGACTATCATCGACGAACAGCACCGCTTCGGCGTGCAACAGCGCCTGGCCCTGCGCGAAAAAGGCCGTTTCGATACCCGCCATGGCATCCAGGTACCCCACCAGTTGGTGCTAACCGCCACGCCGATTCCCCGCACCCTGGCCATGAGCGTCTACGGCGATCTGGATACATCAGTCATTGATGAAATGCCGCCCGGGCGCAAGCCCATCGACACCCTGGTGCTACCGGAAGGACGCCGCCCCCAGGTAATCGAGCGCATCAACGATGCCTGCCAGCAAGGCACGCAAGCCTATTGGGTATGCCCGCTGATTGAGGAGTCCGAGGAGATTCAGGCCAGGGCCGCGGAAGCCTCTTTTACAGAGCTGCAGAGCGCCCTCCCCGACCTCACCGTGGAGCTGGTGCACGGCCGCATGAAGGCAAAGGAAAAGGCCGAACGCATGGCCCGTTTTGCCAGTGGCGAGGCCCAGCTACTGGTGGCCACCACCGTCATCGAGGTGGGCGTGGATGTGCCCAACGCCACCCTGATGGTGATGGAAAATGCCGAACGGCTGGGCCTGGCGCAGCTCCACCAGCTACGCGGCCGGGTGGGCCGGGGCGGCGAGCAAAGCTACTGTCTGTTGCTGTACCAGACGCCCCTGTCGCTCACCGCCAAACGGCGCCTGGCAGTCATGCGCGACACCACCGACGGCTTTGTGATTGCCGAGGAAGATCTGAAACTGCGCGGTCCCGGCGAGTGGCTGGGCACCCGCCAGACCGGCGACATGGCATTCCGCATTGCCGACCTGGTGCGCGATGAAGCGCTGATGGAGCCCGCCCGCGAGGTAGCCGACAATCTGCTCCGTGGCCACCCAGAAAATGTTGAATCACTATTGCGGCGATGGCTGAAGGGAGGGGAAAGCTATGCAGACATTTAATTCCCCCCTGCAAATTCACGGGGCGACTTTCACCGTCACAGTCTCCACCTCCGCATAGCTGACTATCTGCAAAATCTGATCAGCTGATCCGGGCAGAGCCTGACCTCCCTCTACAGACACCTGATAGCCATCGGGGTAATGCCTTTCCGGTACAAAAATCTCGGTGATGGAGCCCGGCGGGAAAGTACCATTGCCATCTGCTCGCTGCGTAAAATATGTCAGTTGAAAGGTTTTGCTCTTGCGATCAAATCCGTAACTCTCGGGAATCCCCGCTACACGCCGCGGATAAGCCCGCACCAGTACATCCAGCTTTTCCTGATTCAGGTTGTCGGCCAGCGGCGGGGCGGAGGGGTGAGAAATAATGCCCTCTTCCGGGCGCTCACAGCAGACATCACGATTCCACCATGCCCAGTACTGCCAGGAAACACGGTTTTTCGCCGCCAGGTTAATCAGCCGTTCAATCGTTACTAGATCATTGGAAGCGCCAAACTCGCTGAGCATCAACGTATCGCTCTTCTCTCTGGCCTGTCTTTCTGCATTGCTGAACACCAGTTGCTCTTCGAGCCCACACCCTGCATCACTAAGAGGGAGGCCCGGCAATCCCGGCGTTTTCGCCAAACAGTAATTATGAAAAGACATGCCTGCCCTGATATCGTCACCCACGCCACCGTGTGCCGTGTCTGCACCATTGTTAAAGGTGACGAAGGGCTCATAAAAAATAATTGCCGTATCATCCTCTTCCCGCACCGCATCAGCAGCCAGGCGGCTGACAGCGGTGAGTTTTCTGTCCTGATCTGTCAGCAGGCAACCCAGCGGGTTGGCACAGAGGGCCAATGCAGAACCCGGAAAAGGCTCGTTCCACAAGTCATAACCCAGCAACTTGTCCACATCCTTGATTCGGGAAGCCACCCGGCGCCAGGCTTCGGCGAAGGCATCATGCATAGGCCGGCCTGCCAGATCCTGGTCGTTATCCAGAAAATGATCATAGGCTCGCCACAATGCGGGCATCAGGAAATAATTACCTGGAAAGCCGAAATCAGGCTGGTTCGGCAAGCCGTCATCAAACACCGTCCAGTCGGGAAAGCCCTCCCCACTGTATTTCTCGTTATACATATCCTGATGAAAATCGAACAATACCCACAGACCGGCATCGGATGCCGCTTGGGCTGTACGGTATAATGATTCCAGATAATCGGTATCGTACTGGCCCGGCTCCGGCTCAAACGCCTTCCAGATGAATCCCAACCGAATAGTGTTGAAACCCTGACTGGCAATATAGTTCAGGTCATCCTCTCCAAACCCGATCGCTTCGGGCGTGTAGGGCGGCAACTTACTGATCTGGTTCACCCCCTGAAGAATCACCACCCGGCAGTCCGCATCGATCACCCACCGTCCAACCTGACCCAGCCTTCCTTCGGAAACCTTGTCATCACAGCGGGATCGGGCATCCTCGGGCGGCGGGGTATCGGGTCGCTCCTGCTCCTGGGCAACATTATTCTGGCTCGCAGGGGGCGTGCTACTCCCGCCACTGCCACCGCCGCACCCGACCAGAAAGGCAAACGGAATCCAGAAAATATCCTTGAGTGCCAATCGGCAACGTCTTTTTATTTGCATAGCCCACTCCGACAAATCCACTACATGACGTATACAAATATGACTTTGATGCGGGGTTGCCGTCTTGCCAGAATCGGACATCTTTTAGCAAATCACGACACCCATGCGCTGCATTGATGCCACTTACTCACATCTGCTTTTCGACCACCTGGCAAGCCGGGGGATTGCGGCCGAGAAACTATTGGGCAAGATGCCAAAAGCAGGAAGCCGAATAGGTGAAGATCGCTGGAAGGACATGCTGGAAAAAGGAGCCTCCGCTGCCCGGGATTCCACCTTTGGTCTCTCTGTCGCCAGTCAGTTCTCGTTACGGTATCTGGGGGCTGTTGGCTACCTTCTTCTGAGCAGCCACAATGTCATGGATGCCCTGGCCAAAGGGCAGCGCTATCACGTGCTGATTTCAGAAATGAACCCGGTAAAAGCCCATATTCAAGAGGATCACCTTGTTTTAAGATGGCCTCTCGAGCATGGCTGGTGTGGCCAGCTATGGGATGAGCTGGGGCTTGGCACCACCCTCAAGCTGATTCAGGCCATTAACCAGAAGCCTGTATTTCCGTCCTCCGTTGAATTTGTTGGCCCCCCTCCCTCAAACCGAGGCCTCTATGAACAGTTTTTTGGCTGTGACGTTGCATTTAATCAGACAATGCCGAAACTGGTTTTCCCTGTTAAGAACCTGTTCTCCCCCATCCCCAAAACAGACCCGTACCTCCATGACATTCTGGACAATCAAGCGCAACAACAGCTCACGAAGCTAGCACTGGAGGATGAGGAAATAGGGCGTTATCGGAAACAGTTATTGCAGATCATTACCAGAACCCCACCTTCGCTGGAAAACCTCGCTGCGGAAAACGGGATTTCTGCCCGTTCGATGCAAAGACGGCTACGGGCACATCGCATATCTTTTCAGAGTCTCCTTGATCAAACCCGCCACACGCTGGCAACGAATTACCTGCGGGAATCACGGCTAGGCCTATCAGATATTGCCGGCATGGTTGGCTACACCGAACAAAGTTCCTTTTCGCGGGCGTTTGCCCGATGGGAAGGGGTGTCACCGGGCAGATATCGCCGACAACACCATGCAGAAGATAAGGATTAAAACAGATAAAACTTATCAGCCTCGCCAGCCATCGTTCTGGTTCAGGGTAACTCTGTCTTCACTGGAATCAGCGGAATATCCAGGGACCCCTCCCAATTTTCCGGCGTCGCCAGTCCCCGCACCCATTTTACCGAGAGAATCTGCCAATCCGGGTCCTGTTCGCGAAGCAAGGCAACAACACCGGGAAGGTGCGCTGCCCCATAGGTGATATAGATTTTGTTTGCCGGATCTGCCAGTAACCGCTCCACCAGCTTGCGGTTGCGGAAATCCAGTACCACCTTATCCAGGTCTCGGTCACGGATATTATCTTCATCAAGCGCAATGGAAATAAAACCCCGGCACAGCACACCGATCAGTTCCCGCTGGGAATCGTTGGCCCGACCGTGCCAGTCCAGCAGACGGTCAACCAGGTTCGGCGGGCGAGGCTCGGGGAGTTTGCCGCGGCGGCGCATGCGTTCATCGAATTCCGGATCGTTCATGATCAGACGCTGGTATTCCTGCTTCATTTCCAGGGTCGTCACGTCTGCCACCACATGGCGGCCGGGATTGCGCCGGGCAGACTCCTCCATCAGCGTGAAATAGTCCATCTGAAAGGTCACCCCGCACGCATCGGACAGCGTCTTGAAATGCTCCGTCAGGTCACGACCGCCTGCCTGATTGGCGATGTACCAGTCGTCCCCCTCCCCCGGCGAAGGTCGAATTCCTTCGTAGTAAAGCCGGTAGCCGGACTGCAAGGCGGATTCCAGGTCATAGACCACGGATTTAAAGAAACTTTCCATGCCCACATGCACCATCCCCTGGAAAACTACCGTCTTTTCCCCATTGGTGAGCACCACATTGGGCAACAGAGGCGGGTCCGCCTCTACCTTGTAGATCAGGTAGTAAATGGGCAACGCAACGGCGATGGTGAGAAGACTGAAGGTGAGAATCAGGGTCGCCAGGGTATGGCCACGACGCTCCGACCCCATCAACAGCAATGCCAGACCGCGTACCAGCAAACCCAGAACCAGTGCAGTAGCCAGCACTGCCCAGAACAACCACAAGGTCCAGATAAACAGCACCGGCAGGCTGACAACAAACAAGACGACAAGCAGAAACTCGCCGATTGCCGTCAGACTGATCCTGCGCCGCTCTGCCGGTGACACCCCTGTCATTGGCTTTCCTCTTCCTTGTTCGGCCCGGCGGGAGATAGTGGCCAGGCGTGGCTTGTCGGCCGGGAACATTCAGTATCGCCATAACCGAAGACCGGCACCACCACCCGCATAGGCCAAAAGTCCCCTGCCAAAATTGCACGGCATGGCGGCTTCTGTCGACAAGCCCCTGACAAGCTTGTCAGCCATTGCTGAAAATCATCTTTTTTCTCTGCTGACGCTAGTGAATCATTGAGCCGCGGCGTAGTATCGCCGCCGCCTTCCACATGCAGCCAGACCCGTGCGGGGGATTCACACTTCCAGACAGCAACTATCTGATTTAACAGGGAGAACGACAATGGCCAAAGGCCCCAAACCGCTGCACAACTGGGCGGCAATGGATCCGCTGATGCGTAAGGGCGGTGCTCATCAATCCGCCAGGGAACAGACCCGGCCCCGGATGGACTGGCGCCAGGCGCTGGACGAATTCGAGGAGCTGCAGGTGAGCCTGCCGGACACACAAGATGGGGAAATCAACGAAGGGCCGAATGGCCCTTCTTTTTTATCTGCGAGAGAAACAACACGAGGATACGATCAGTCGGCGCAGATCCATGCCTTGGCACTATCCACGTCATCCCCGGCAAAGACCTTTACCTCAATGGAAGGCAGCAGCTTGTCCGCCAGCAGCGCCAGGCGCCGCATCCAGTCTCGATCGGTGACCACAGCCTCGCGCTCGAACTGTTGCCAATGGCGCAAACCGAACTTCAGGTCCTGGAACAGGGCATCCATGGCAACGCCACCAAAGGTCTCCATTTCCGCATAGAAGCGCACCTTGTCGTGCTTGGCCAGCGCCGCTTCCAGAGCTTCTGCCACGGCATCGAATTCCGGGCGGGTGATCTTGCCGGAAATTCTTGCCCCAACCACCCGGTCATCCTCGAACGGAATCAACGTCAGCATGCCTGCCCTCCTTGTGCCTTGTACGGCCTTCAGTTTTCCTCAGGCTTATCCGCACCTTCAGCCTCGGACGCATTCAGCGCCTGCCAGCTCTGTTTGACCGCTTCCCAGCCTTGGGAAAATTTATCCTTGGCGGTCTCCCAGTTGTCCGCGCCGGCCTGCTGCAATGCCTGATAACGGGTTTCCAGTTCCGCGCGCTGTTCTTTCAGCGTTGCCATGGCGGACTGTTTGTCCAGCCGGGCCTGCTGCGAAAGCTCTTTCCAGCCGCTGTCAATTTCGCTCTGCAGCAGCGTGATCTGCTGATCCAGATCATCCAGCGCATGACGAGCAGTGCGCATGGCATCGTTTTTCTGTTCCACCGTGAATTCCTGAATATCTTCCAGGGTGTCTTCCATCTGCACGGCGACTTTATCCGGGTCCGGGGTCTTCACATTGGGCACCCCTTGGGTGTCTGCCCAGGAGGTAGCAGTGGTTACCAGCATGAATGCGGCGGCGGCGAGTAAACGGTGTGTCATCGGAGCACTCCTTGTATTGCCTGTTAATGCCTGTCACCCGGTAGGACAAGCAGAACGCAGGAAATGCTCCTGAGGAGATGAAAAATGGGGTAAAACGGGGCCCCAACTGACCATTGCCGGCAAGCTTTGACCCCGGGCACTGTCAGGCGTTGAGAATATAGGCCAGCATCTCCACCACCTGCTCGGGAGTGCGTGCCACGGCATCAGCGGCGGCATCCACCTCCTTGAGGGGATGGTCGTGTTCTTCGTCGTGAAGAATGATCATGGGGGTGCCCAGGGCGGCGGTGTAACCCGCATCGAAGGCCGCATTCCACTGCTTGTATTTGGGCCCGAAACGGACGATCACCAGGTCTGCCTCGTCGACCAGCTTGCGAGTACGGATACCGTTAATGCCGGCTCCCAGGCGGTCTTCCCAGAAGCGCTTTTCTTCCGCACCGAGAATGTTTACCCCCACCTTGTCGCTGGCTTCATGATCGGTCACCGGGCCGCTAAATTCGATATCCAGTTCTTTCTCGGCACACCCCTGAATGATCCGCTCGCGCCAATCGGTGTGAATTTCCCCGGAGAGGTAAACCGTCCAGAAGCTCATTGCATTTCTCCCATCAATAACAGTGTCAGTCAGCCCGGCCAGCATAGGTCCGTGGTTGCAAAAGGCAAGGCGCCTGCCGTTAAATGCCTGCATCCGAATTTTCCGAAAAGGCTATCCCATGCGCATGACATTTGTGTTCCTGCTCGCAGCAGCACTGCTGGCAGGTTGTGATAACAATAATCAGGACACCGACCCGTCTGGCGCAAAACAGGGCGCCGCCGACCCGCAGGCTGGCGACGCCCAAGGGCATACCGGTGAGCTGGTGCGCATTCTTCACACCCTGGAAAAAACGGATGAACAATGCCAGGGCGACGGCTGCCCGAAAGTGGACCTGGCATGGGTCACCTTTGAAAACCAGCCGACCCTGAACGAGGCAATCACCACTCAACTGGCCGGCATGCTGGTTCAGAATCAGGGCAGCACCCCCCATGACGGCACCATCGAAAGCCTGGTGGATGCCTTCCTCGCCGATGCGTCAGACATGGCCATGGCGTCCAAACAAGGCTGGGAGCTGAATGCCACCATCAAGCGCCAGACCCGTCGGGGCGAGCTGCTCACCCTGCGCATGGACAGCTACGAGTACACCGGTGGCGCCCATGGCCAGCCCGGCGTGCAGTACTTTCATTGGGACCTGGCGCGCAAGCAAAAACTGACCCTTGCTGACCTGCTGGAGCCTGGTAAAAAACAGGCTTTCTGGGAGCTGGCCCGTCACCAGCACCAGCAATGGCTGGACAAGGAAGAGCTGGATCAGACCTTTCGCGACAGCTGGCCCTTCTATCGCACCGACAATGTCTACTTCGGCAAGGGCGGCCTGGTGCTGCACTACAATGTCTACCACATTGCCCCCTACGCCATGGGGCAGCCGGAGTTGACGATTCCGTATGAAAAACTGGGCGGGATTGTGCGGGGGAAATACCTCAACCCCTGATGGAAACGTAGGGTGGATTAGCCACAGGCGTAATCCACCATACATACTCCTCTCTCAACCAGAACGCCTACGATGAAAAAGGTGGATTACGCCTACGGCTAACCCACCTTACAAAGTCAGGCCCAACAAAAACACCAGCTCGGTAAACACCACGCTGGCCCCCAATGCATCCCCGGTATAGCCACCAAGCTGACGTTTCAGGCTGGTGGCCCACAGCAGAGTGACCACCCCCACCGCCAGCAAGGCCGGCAGCCACACCGAAAACAGCAACGCCACCACCACGGTGAAGAGTGTGGCCAGTAGCAATCGCTGTCCATTGAAGGCTTCCGCCACCGGTTTGCTTTTACTGGTATCCGGGTCGGTCATGTAGGGCAGAAAGCGCATCAGTAGCAGGGGCGTCAGACGGCCGATGGCGGGGGTCACCAGCAGGGCCAGCCAGACCGGCTCGGCATCCATCAGCAGCACGACCTTCAGGCCCAACGCCAGTATCAACGCCACGGCGCCGTAGGTGCCGATACGGCTGTCCTTCATGATCTCCAGCCGCCGTGCCACCGTGTAGCCGCCGCCCAGGGCATCCATGCTGTCCGCCAGACCATCCTCGTGAAAAGCGCCGGTAATCCAGAGATGGAAGGCCAGTACCAGACCGATACACACCGGCAGGCTCCAGAACGCGGCCAGGCCCGTAAAGAGCGCCGCATAGAGCCCACCCAGCAGCAGCCCCACCAACGGAAAGTAGAGGCTGGAACGGTTCATCAAGCTCTGGGAATAATCGATTTTCACCGGCATGGGAATCCGGGTCAGAAAGCCCACTGCCAGCCAGAACGCCTGCCATTCCTGTTTCACGATGACGGGGGTCTCCTTCAACAGCGACGGGTTAGCGCACATCAAAATGCGTCAGTGGATTGAGGTAAAACATCTTCTTCCAGCCCTGCGGTTCGCCATCTACCTGCCACACCAACGGCAACAGGCTGACCAGCGAATAATGCAGATGGGGCGGCTTACCCACCGCATTGCCGCTACTGCCCACGGTGCCCACCGCTTCCCCGGCCCATAGCCAGGGTCCGGTATCGGCAATGTCCGCCAGATGCGCATAATAGTGGAGCCGCCAACGGGGGCCCAGCACCAGAGCGACCTTGCCGCCTCGAGTCAGTTCGCCGCGAAATAGCACCAGGCCACCACTACTGGCCAATACCGGCGTGCCGCTGGCGGCAAAAATATCCACGCCCTTATGCACTCCGGACTGGCCCCAGGGGTAATACCAGAACGTCTGCGGATGCCAGTCGTTGCTCTCGGCGCCCTGCACGGGAACCTGCCGTCCCTCCGGCAGCAGCAACCCGAGAGCCAGCAGCAGTGTCAGCCCGATCAGGTTGTAACCGATTATCCGGCGGAAGCGCGACATAATTCCAGCCACCTCTCAATGCCCGGGCTGCGATATTTCTGACGATGCAGCACAAAGTAGAAATCGCGGCTGAAATCCCGGTGGGGTACCGGCAATTCCACCAATGAGCCGCGCTTGAAGGCTTCGCGCAGACACACCCGGGACAGACAACTGATACCCAACCCGGCTTCCACCGCCCGCTTTATGGCCTCGGTATGCTCCAGTTCCAGCGCCAGATCCAGCTCCGGCACCAGGCCATGCAGGCCGCGCTCAAACGTTTGCCGGGTGCCGGAACCGGACTCGCGGACAATCCAGTGGGCCGCCCGCAAGTCTTCGTCTGTAAGTGCTTCCTTACCCGCAAGTGCATGGTCCGGGCTGCAAAAAACCACCAACTCATCCTCTCGCCAGGGCAACAGTTCCAGGTCCGGGTGATTCAGCTCGCCCTCAATCAGGCCCAGATCCAGCTCGAACGCCCGAACCCGCTCCACGATAGTCCGCGTGTTGGCCACCTCCAGGTGCACCCGGGCGCCGGGCTGTTCGGCCATGTAATCGGCCATAATGCCCACCGCCAGATAATTGCCGATGGTCAGCGTGGCGCCCACATTCAGGCGCCCCAGATCCCGGTGACTGAGCAGATCAGCCTCCAGCTCCCGGGCCTGGGCCAGTAGCGCCTCTGCCCGCGGCCAGAACTGGCGGCCCAGCTCATTGAGCTTGAGTCGCTTGCCGGCCCGTTCGAAAAACTTCAGGTCGTACAAGGCCTCCAACTCCTTGAGCGCCCCGGAAGCAGCGGACTGACTCATGCTGAGGCTGTCCGCTGCCTTGCTGATGTTTTCGTGGTGCGCGGTGGCCAGGAAGACCTGGAGCTGTCGCAGAGTGAATTTCATGGCTCCCTCCGGGCTGTCGGCACAGGTGGACATGCCGTATATCGTATTTACCGATATATTCTATCGGAATTACCCATTTTACCGATAAACCTTCTTCGATTAAATTTCCACCAACTGGAGTTTTGGAATAAGCGCTGAATTAATTATGTCTAATTTGAATACTGAAACCGTCACCAGCGTGCGCCACTGGAACGACACCCTGTTCAGCTTCACCACCAGCCGGGACCCGGGTTTCCGTTTCAAGAATGGCCACTTCACCATGATCGGCCTGGAACAGGACAACGGCCGTCCGCTGTTGCGTGCCTACTCCATCGCCAGCGCCAACTATGAGGAAGAGCTGGAGTTCTTCAGCATCAAGGTGCCGGACGGTCCGCTCACTTCCCAGCTGCAGAACATCCAGCCGGGTGACAAGATCTATGTGAGCCGCAAGCCCACCGGTACTCTGGTCGCCGATCACCTGCTGCCGGGCAAGAATCTGTGGCTGCTGTCCACCGGCACTGGTCTGGCGCCGTTCATGAGCATCATCAAGGACCCGGAGGTCTACGACCAGTACGACCGGGTGATTCTCACCCACGGTGTGCGCCACGTTTCCGAGCTGGCCTATCAGGACACCATTCAGAGCGAGCTGCCCAATAACGAATTCTTCGGTGAATTCGTCAAAGGCAAACTGCTCTACTACCCGACCGTGACCCGCGAACCGTTCCGCAACCAGGGCCGGCTCACCGACCTGATGACCAGCGGCAAGATCTTCGCGGACCTGGGCCTGCCCACGCCGAGCTTGGAGAACGACCGCTTCATGCTGTGCGGCAGCCCGGCCATGCTCAAGGATACCCAGGCGATTCTCGATGGCTGGGGCTTCAAGGAAACCCGCGGCGGCGAGCTGGGTGAGTATGTGATCGAGCGGGCGTTTGTGGAGAAATAAACCCCTCGCACCTTAACGCTGCATGCAACACGCTACGGGCCGCTTTCGCGGCCCGTTTTTTTGACCCCTGCCCGAACCACCAACACCCGGCCTGTTAGCATGGTGGGCTTGTTCGGGGAAGGGGTACGCATCTGTGCAACCACAAACCATCGCCATTATCGGCGCCGGTACCGCCGGCCTGGCCACGGCTGCCCTGCTCGCCGCGCAAGGCCACCGCATTACCCTGATTGAGCGGGCCGAGGCGCTGGCGCCAGTGGGTGCCGGGCTGCTATTACAGCCCAGCGGGCTGGCAGTGCTTGAGGAGATGGGCCTGTATCACGCGATGCTCGGATACGGCGCCCGCATCGATGCTCTGGTCGGCCACACCCGCGAAGGTCGGCGCATCATGAGCACCGCCTACCGCAGCCTAGACACCCACAGCCACGGCCTGGGCGTGCACCGCGCCAGCCTCTGTCATGTATTGGACCAGCACCTGGAGACACTGCCACACCAACGACGGATGGGCTGCACGGTCAGTGCCGTGAAAACCATGGCGGATCACGCCATCGTGATCGCCGAGCAGGCAGGGGAGCCCTGCCGGCTGTCCTTTGATGCCGTATTGATTGCCAACGGCAGCCACAGCCGCCTGCGCCCGGCCGCCTGGACTCACTACGACCGGCTGTACCCCTGGGGAGCCATGTGGGCCATGCAGCCCATTGTGGAGTCGTTTGCGGCACCGCTGCTGCAACAGCGCTACCACCAGGCCGGACAGCTGGCCGGCATCCTGCCCACCGGCTGCCGCCCGGATCAGCCGGACCAAGCTCTGGCCAGTTTTTTCTGGAGTCTGCCGGTGGCGCAGATGAACGAATGGCAGCAGCCGAATTTTGATTTTTCCGCCTGGCGTCAGGAAGCACTCATGCTCTGGCCCCAGCTGGAAACGCTGTTGGCGCCACTGACACACCAGAAACAACTGCTACCCGCCACCTATCGCGATGTGATCATGCATCACTGGGGTGAAAACCGGCTGGGTGTGATTGGCGATGCCGCCCACGCCATGAGCCCACAACTGGGACAGGGCGCCAACATGGCCCTGCTGGATGCCCGGGCGCTCGGCCAGGCAATAGCCGACGCGGACACCTGGCCCCAGGTCTGGGCGCACTATCATCGTCAGCGCGAGCCTCAGATCCGCTTCTACCAGCGCATGAGCCGCTGGCTGACACCGGCGTTTCAATCCCACAGCCGCACGGTATCCAGCGGGCGGGACCTGTTTTTTCCTATCATGGAGAGAGTGCCATGGCTGCGTATGCAGATGGCAAAAACGGTGGCGGGACTGAAGCATTCCTTGTTCGACTGATTGTTTTGCCGTAACCGGTCATCCTCTATTTTCCACCTTTGAGTGCTGAAAATGTAAAAGAGCACGCCAATTACTACATAAAACCAATGAAAAAGTACTAGAAGTACACCTTCGAGCTTAGACAAAATAACTAATCAGTGATCGAAGGGGGCATTATGAACACTGCAAGCCGAACAGGGATCGCCGCGTTACTCGCACTGTCTGCCTCAGCAGGCATGGCCAGCAATACCATCTCATTCCAGGGAGCGGTTGTTTATGCGTCTTGCCAACCGGGCGCACAGAGCCAGGCCGGTTATACAGACGTGATCGTGGAATCCTGCGGCAATCAGGCACTGTCTGCCGGCCAGCACATTGCCAGGACCTACCTTGAGCCTGTTGCCGGCGCCAGTGACGCCCAATCAGTGATCGTTAAGACCCGGTCAGGACACCTTCATGAGCGTATTGCGTCTTCCGGTGCAAAGCCCACCAGCATGCGCTATGTCATCGAATACCATTAATGGTACTCAATGGTGAACGTGGCCCTGCCGTTGCCGGTCCCTGCGCCCACTGTGCCTGGCTGAGTCTGGATATAGTAGGCGCGCATGGGCAGAATAAACTCCGCCGCATCGTTAATAGGGGTGCGGCCAAGAGCAACGCCCTCGCCTAGAGCAACCGTCTGCTCGGTGCCTCCCAGCGTCTGATTAAGCTGAATACCAATCCCGCTCGCTGATGCCGCCCCCCCATCAATAGCGAGTACACCCGGCATGTTCGAGGCGTCCTGGGTGCCATCAAACCTTACCTTGATGAGCCCCTGGTCCAGGCCGGCCACATTGCCACCCTGACACTGCATACGAATCTCGAAATCTCTCGGATTCACCCTCGACCCTACCCCGCTAAAATCACGGTTGGAAACCGTGCCAAAATTAACGGCGATATTTTTTGATCCTGCATCAACTTGGCAGGACGACGTCACAATGGTGATACCCTGTCCCGTCAACGTGGATGTAAGAACCGGCCGATTGCGGCCAGAACCATCAAGATAATAGGTTGAAAACAACCCAGGGGGTCCCACGGGCCCGGACCCGGTAACCGCCGCCGTCTTTACCAGGTCCACCTTGAAGAAACCCCCGATCAGGTTTAGCTGTCGGTTGCCGCTGAAATTTATCTGGTGGGGATAGTACGTCGAGATATCACCCGCTTCCCGGTAAAGCCGAATCCCGACACCCGGGACATCCGTTTGATACACATTCGAAAACCCGGGGACGGCAGCAGGATTACGCACCAACTCGCCTATGGAAGAGCCCCCAAAAAAATCACAGGACCCGGCATTATTTTTTGCGGTAATTGGCACTTGCAGTGTCTGGATAATCGCCCCAACCGGTAAATCCGGCTGAATCAGTACACGGCCCAATTCCATCCGCACATCCTGAGCGCTAAACCCGGATGACACATAGCAAGCGGCATGCCCTGCCATACTCAGCAAAGACAGCATGCTTACCGATAAAAGGTATCCGGCCAGCCTGTAAAGCCGATCAGTGACAAATCGCATTGGTTTTTTCAAAACCGAACTCCTGTTCCGGGGACACTTCACCAAGCTGGTAAGTCAGCCTGCATTGCTCCCCACCCCACTTCACCGTCAGCATCCCTTGTCGTTGTTCGCTGCGAACAAAAATGACACTGCTCTGGCCGACCACACCTACTTCGCTACCAGACATGTCAAAAACTCTGGCAGCGAAAGGCAAACTGATACCGTCACGGCGGTGCGCTTTTATCAGTATCGGCAGTCCTTTTTCTGTCTCGAATGTCACCTTGGTGATGGAACCGGCGTAAGGCGCCAGCTTGCGACTGGTGCCTTTCAACTCAACATTTCTGTCAATGCCGTTGGGATCCAGCGTGATTCGATTCATCCGGTAAGGGGTCACATAGGGCAATACCGCATAGCCAAAATCATCGACTTCCACACCGGAGGCACTGACCACCCCCGCGCCCTTGGCGTCTTTGGCTTCAATAAGCACCATGGTGTCGCCATGTTGCGGCGTCATGGTGATGCCATCCTTATGCGCCACAAAGGCACCGCGCGCACCGGCAGACGCCTGCTGATAATCATCGCTGTAACTGTAAGAGCCATTAACAGACGCAAAGCGGCTACGGTATTCACCGTTTACGCCAACGGTGGAGCCATTCTGCTCATTGTCCGTTACCCGCATGCCGTAGTTGTACTGGTTCCGGTCACCGCCATAGCCATTGATACCGGCACGGCTGGATGTGTAACCATCATCATCCAGTGAGACACCACCATCGATATATTGACCGTTGTAGCCACCACCAATTGGCATCGTAAAGGAAAGATCAAACTGATTATCCGCCTCGCCTTCCTGAGTCGTGGTGCGAATTGCAGAAATGCCATAGCTGACAGATCTGAAACGGTTGTTATACCCCATCTGGTATTGCTTGGTTTCCCCGTCGGTATCCCAGAAATCACGCACAGAACCGGTAAAGTATAAAGAGCCATAGCGCCGGCCAAGCGCCTGATTCAATGTCAGCTGGAACTGACTTTTTTGATTTCTCAGAGCCCCCAGACTCAGCTGTTGCTCATCAAACTCCCTGGCAAACATGGCATCCGACAAACCATAAAAACCCTTCGTGGAATAGCGATATGCCGCAAGCGTAAAGTTGGTGTTGGTCTGGTTCAGCATTTTGGAATAATTGATTCGGACACTGTTGCCGAACTTATCGTCATTGTTTCTGAACTCTGTTTGCGAGCGGGTAACATCAAACGAAAAGGCGCCCAGACTTGTCGCCAGGCCAGCGCCAACCAAAACGGAACGATAACCCTCGCTGACAGTACTGCCCAGGTAACCGGTGATGTCATGGTACAGGCCACGCTGATATGTGGCCTGCATGAAAAGAGGCTCATCTTCCAGTTCGTCATTACGTAGCTGCGCTACGGTAACGCTATGCCGGCCAATGCCTTCTCGCAGCAATTGCGAAATGGACGAATAGGGCACACTAAAGGTGCGCTGCTGGCCGTCCGCTTCGGTGACAAGAACATCCAGATCGCCCCCAAAACCTGTGGGGTAAAGGTCATCAATGACAAAATTGCCGGGGGATACTGTGGTGCTATAAAGAAGATTGCCGTTCTGGCGGACTTCAACACGAGCATTGGTAGAAGCCACTCCCCGAATTACCGGCGCATAACCACGCATGGAATCGGGCAGCATACGATCCTCGCTGGCAAGATTGATGCCCCGATAGGCGACGGAATCAAATAGCTCACCACTGGTAAAGCTGTCACCAATGGTCAGATTGCTGCGAATTTCCGAGAACGCACGCCGCGCGAATGTAGAGGTTTTTTGCCAGTCATAACCCTCACCGGATCGCCTTGATACGCTGGAGTTATGCCTGAGCTGCCAACCTGCAACATTGACACCGGAATTCAGGCCAAGATAGAGGTTGTCACTGTTAGAGATGCCTGATCCAGACTCGTCAGCGCGAATTGTTGTCGCATTCAGATCGTAGCCAATAAAACCGGCATCAATGCCGCGATCCCATAGCTCAGGGTTCACATACCCTCTGGCTTCGCGGCGCATGTTTTCCTGAGGAATGGTAATGTCCATCCGTAGCGAGGAAAGCTCAAGGCGGGATTGCGCTTGCCCGATCCATTCGGAAACAGGCTTACACTTTTCGACTTCACTATCTGGCGCGCCAATTGACTCAAAGTCGACGCCATAGAACTCCAGCTTTTCGGCGGTAAAACAGGTTTCTGCGCTCTTTTTTCCCTGCACCGACGTGAAAACAATGTCCTGCTTACCAAACCATTGCCCGTTTACATACATATCAAGGCGGTATTCGCCAGGCGATACCGGGTTTCCATGGCTGTACAGGGAAGTGTCCATATCTCTGGCTGAACCCATCAGAAAAGATGAGTTGAAAGATTCTGACTTTTCCTGTGCGTAAGAATTTTCACAACAAAAGCCGACAACCAAAACGGCTATACCGATAGCGACGCTTTTTTTGTGTGATCTCGCCGACAGCATTGGCATCCTTACCTGACCTCTAGGCCGCTTTATTCCGTTATCATTGGGATATATCGATACTGGCTTCTACCGCCCCACCAAAATCGTTAATGGATGTAAAGATGGCTTTTGTTCCCGGCCTTACATCTTTTTTAAAACCAATCTCGAAATTCTGTGTTGAAAAAGGCAAAAACATGACTCCTTTTTCAACCTGATCCTTTTCGCCGCTTTCGTGGGCGAGCTCCAATTTGACAACGCTTATGTAGTAGGGCGTTGGATTGGTACAATTCATGATTCTATTTTCTGTTTCAAAGTCACATTCAAGAGAGTGGCTTGATAAGTTGGCTCTGCCTGAAAGACCGTCAGGTCGATAAAAAATCTTCAGCCTGGAACGAAATGCCAATTGCATTAGGTTCTTGTCCTCAGCACTTTCCGGTGCCGGCGGCACCTCGAGAACGTTCAACCAGAACAAGGATTCCCGGTCTGAGGGCAAATCCCGACCGGTAAATGTCAATCGCAATGCCTGTCCAGAGCCCGCCTCTATGCGGGAAATGGGCGGTGTAATAATGAACGGCGCCGAACTGGTGTCCGGTGTTGCGTCCTTGTTGCCTTCGTCTACCCACGACTGAACCAGTGAGGGTGACTCACCTGTGTTGTGAAGCTGTACCGTCACTTCACGGGCTTTTTGCGGATAAACCACACGGGTGCCATCAATAATCACACTGGCGCTCGCCCACTCAGCCAACAGCACAAAGCCGCTCAGAAAGAACAGTTTCATTCGTAATAACATTGAATTACCCGGCACAAATAGTTGGCAGCCCCCGGCAACGGGAGCTGCCATCACGTCATCACTGATAGATGATGGTGTACTGAATAGAGGTATTCACCGTCCCGGCAGTCGCTGCACCGGTAGCGTAGTATTCAGCGTAGTAGTTCAGATCAGCAGCTCCGCCCGCGGTTACGTCGACCCACTGGGAGTTATCCTGCGCACCGCCAGCACCGGCAGCTTGAACAGGAATGAACAAGCTGTTCTCGCCCAGCAACTGGATCTGTACGTTGGTGGAGGCATCGGCAGCGTTTGCCTGGTTAACCAAACGGCCAGAGTCGAAATCAACAGTGGGGCCCGGCTCGAAGTAGGTTGCCACTTTGCCATCGCTGCTGCAGTTGGACAGATTGATGGAAAAAGGCGTACGACCCGCTGTTTGAGCGGCCGCATTCAGGGTAGTGGCAGACACTGTCGGCAGAGTGACAGTGAAGTCTTTGCCAGCAGGCGTTGTAATTTCACAGGTCTGGTCAGTTACCAGGCCGTTGAATGTAATAGTTCCGTCGACCGCCAGGGCCGGTGCAGACAATGCCGCGATGGCAGATGCCAGAATAAGCTTGTTCACGCGCATGAAAAGTTCCCTCTTTGGGTGGTCATTACCGAATTTGCTATTTGTTTTAGTGAAATAGATCACATAACAAACAACGGAGAGGAACTTAGCACGAGCGGAAGAAAGTTATTTGTAAAAATGGATACGTAAGGTTACTTTTTTACACATTCTAATAACGATTAATCACCCCATCGTCACTTTTATCGTTATTAACGCTTACTTATTTTTATCTAGGCTACGCTTTTATTATTAAATTCCGTAAAAATATGAATCTAATTCGATATTTTGATGCCTCCAACAACGAGAAATAAGCAATCCCCTCGCACTTGCCGGGAAAAACTGACAACAGTTGATAGGTACAGGGGCATTGAAATGCCTGTCTCGGGCCGGGACTGCGGCCAGGATAAGCGTGCCGATGGAGGGGGAGGGGTGTGATGATGCAACAGTCACTGGCACCCGCTATCAAGGGGAAGAAATAGAAGCAGACTGCCGGCTGTCTCCGGGCCTCCGGCGCTCTCAGCATCAGCAGGAGGACGATTGACTCCCGTGCCCCACAGCCCTGCGCTGGAAGTCTTTTGGTTCCTGGTGGTTTTCCTGCGGGCCGAACGACCCATCGTTGCTCCGGCCCTTAAACGAAGACCTTATTTTTTTGCCGGCTGCAAAGTGACTGGCTTCGCCAAGGCATCCCTAGCTTCTGGTGGCTTGGCATCCAGATCTTTTGTCGCCCCGCAGGAAACACATTCCATCCACTGTGCATCGCCGTCGATGACGCGCTGAATCTTGTCCATCTGCCCACATTCCGGGCAGGTGGCACCGGCAATAAATTGGCGTTTCATGCATCCTCCTCGCCTGACGCTGGACGCCTGACACCCTTACGCCAGGCATCAGGGACCAACCCAGGACGTTCTAGCCGTTGATACCGCAATGGCGCAGCAAGGGTTCCACGCTGGGCTCGCGGCCGCGGAAGGCCTTGAACAGCTCCATGGGTTCACGGCTGCCACCCTTGGCGAGAATTTCGCTGCGGAAGGCACGGCCGGTGTCTTCGTTGAACTCGCCCTCTTCCTCGAAACGGGAATAGGCATCGGCGGAGAGCACTTCCGCCCATTTATAGCTGTAATACCCCGCCGCATAGCCACCGGCAAAAATGTGTCCGAAGCTGTTGGGGAAACGGTTGAATGCGGGCGGTTGCATTACCGCTACCTGCTCACGCACTTCGTTCAGGACCTGATAGATGTCCAGGCCTTCCCGGTATTCGGCATGGATGCGCATGTCGAACAGGGAGAATTCCAGTTGCCGCACCATCTGCATGGCGCCCTGGAAATTTTTCGCCGCCAGCATCTTGTCCAGCTTTTCCTTGGGCAGGGGTTCACCGGTTTCATAATGGCCGGAGATCAGGGCGATGCCTTCTTCGGTCCAGCACCAGTTTTCCAGAAACTGGCTAGGCAACTCCACCGCATCCCAGGCCACACCGTTGATACCGGAGATACCGGACACATCCTGTTCAGTAAGCATGTGGTGCAGGCCATGACCGAACTCGTGGAACAGGGTGACCACTTCATCGTGGGTCAGCAGGCCCGGCTTGCCGCCGGCAGGCGGCGCGAAGTTGCAGGTCAGGTAGGCCACCGGCGTTTGCAGACTGCCGTCCGGGCGGCGGCGGCGAATGCGGGCATCATCCATCCAGGCGCCACCCCGCTTGCCAGTGCGGGCATACATATCCAGATAGAAGGCCGCGCGCACACTGCCATCGTCGTCCACCAATTCGTAGAAACGTGCATCGTTGTGCCACAAATCCACATCGTCTCGCTGTCGGAATTGAATGCCGAACAGCTTGCCGACCACGGCAAACATGCCGTTAATCACGGTATCCGCCGGGAACCAGGGGCGCAGCTCTTCTTCGGAAATGCTGTAGCGCTCTTCACGCAGACGCTCGCTCCAGAAACCGATATCCCAGGGATTCAGATCGTCGGCACCCTGCTCAGCCGCAAAGGCTCTCAGTGCTGCCAGCTCCTGTTCCGCCTGAGGCTTGGCCCGTTCGGCCAGGTCTTCGAGAAACTGGATCACCTCGTTTACATCACGGGCCATCTTGGTGGCCAGGGACTCTTCGCCAAAGTTGGCAAAGCCCAGCAGTTGCGACTGTTCGTGCCGCAATTTGAGGATTTCATCCATGATGGCGGTGTTGTCGAACTGGCCAGCCTGGGGGCCCTGATCGGAGGCCCGGGTGGTCCAGGCCACGTACATTTCCTTGCGCAGGCCGGCGTTCTTGCAGTGGCTCATAACGGCGATAAATACCGGCGCATCCAGGGTCAGCACCCAGCCGTCCTTGCCGTCAGCCTTTGCCCGATCGGCGGCGCCAGCCTTGGCACTGTCCGGCAGACCATCCAGTTCCGCCTCGTCGCTAATGTGCTTGGTCCAGGCCTGAGAAGCATCAAGCGTATTGTCGGAAAATTGGCTGGTCAGCTCAGACAACCGCTTGGAATTGGCCATATACTGGGCTTTCTTGTCATCCGGCAGATCCACCCCGGAAAGGCGGAAATCGCGCAGGGTGTTTTCAATGTCTTTCTGTTGGGCTTCGCTGAGAGAGTCCCACTCATCGCTGTCCCGTAGGGTCTGATAGGCAGCACACAGCTGCGCGTTCTGACCCACTTCGGTGCCGTACTCACTGAGCAGCGGCAGGCAGCTGTTGTAGGCATTGCGCAGGGCTTCATTTTGAGCCACCGCATTGAGATGCCCGGCGGGGCCAAAGGCCTTGCTGAGACGGTCGTCTTCCTCATCCAGTGCCTGCACCAGATGGGCGTAATCGAACTTGCCCTCCGCCAGCACCTGCTGGATGCGGGCGCGGCCATCCGCCACCAGTTGCTCCACGGCGGGCAATACGTGCTCCGGCTGGATTTTGGAAAACGGCGGCAGTTCCGGGTAGTCAATCAGCGGGTTGTTGCTCATGGGTGTCCTGTCCTGGTTCTGTCTGCGCTGCCGGCAAGCGCTGACGAGTACTCTCGTCCGGCTGCAGCAGCGTCTGGAAAATCAGCCACTTGCTCAGCAGGAAAACGCCAAGCAAGATCAGTATGGCAATCAGTATACGGGTGGGCGGCTTGTTCATGGGCCTCCCTGACGATCACATTCAGCTATCGAGTTTATCAGTGATGGGGATTCGCCGCTTTGAAGACAAGGCCCCGCAGTTGGGCGAACGGGTATTTGTCGACCCGGATGCCACCGTGATCGGTGACGTAACACTGGGAGATGACAGCTCCGTATGGCCACGGGCAGTCATTCGCGGGGATATGCATGCCATCCGCATCGGTGCCCGGGTAAGTATCCAGGACAACGCGGTACTGCATATCACCCACGACTCCGGTTTCAACCCGGGCGGCTATGCCCTGAAGATCGGTGACGATGTAACCCTCGCCCACCAGGTCATGCTGCACGGCTGCACCCTGGGCAACCGGGTAATGGTGGGCATGCAGGCCATCATCATGGATGGCGCCGTAGTGGAAGACGACGTGATCATCGCCGCCGGCTCACTGGTGGGACCCGGCAAGCGGCTGGAAAGCGGTTACCTCTACCGCGGCCAACCGGCCCGCCAGGTACGCGCACTTACCGCAGAAGAAAAGGAATTTCTGCCCTACGTGGCGGGGAATTATGTGCGGTTGAAGGACCGGTATATGGCGGATGGGGTCCAAAGAAGCGAGTAACGCGTTTCTAAAACCCAAACCCCGGGGTAGTTAATGTCCCTTTCGCGACTCGTCACTCGAGACTCGCAACTGAGCCTCAGATCCTCCACATAAAAGACATATTGCCGAAACTCAGAATATCGTCGCTGTTCCGAATCGGGGATGAAGACCCCTGCAAGGTCAGCGTGAAGGAAAAATCATCCAGCGTAATACCTCCGCCGAGCACCAGCCCGAGAATGCCGTCACGGGATTCAACATCATAGGGCCCGCTGTTTTCTTCCAGGTAGGAATAGCCGATGTACTCGCCAAAGCTGGCAAAAAAGACTTCCCAGCCGAACCCCTCGCCATCGAACAAACCTACCAATGAACCGGCGGTGCCAATACCCGCGTAATCGGGAATAAAGTTGCGCGGTAAATTCTGACCAATGCGCCAGAACCCACCGGCCCTGGCTGTACCATTAAAATTATTGGCATCCACCCCCCAGGCGTAACCCACTTCACTTTCCAGCGGACCCTGAACATACCGGAACAGACGGTGGGCATGGAGAAAATAGGCGCCACCAATTGCATCATGGCCAAGCTGATTGTCCCAGCCTTGAGGTTGCTCGGAACCGGTGATCTTGTGCACCACTTTCTGTGACTGTTCGGCGCCGGAATCCGGACCCACGATGCCAACCCTCACGCCATAGCCGAACAGGCTGTTGCCGTTCCAGCTGAACAAGCCCAGCTCCAGATTGCTGTAGCCCACGTAGGGCAGATCATTGAAGTCCGGCGTCTCCCGGCTAATGTCGGACGGGGTAATCATGATCTGTTCCAGGCTCAGGGTCACCGCGTGCTTTTCATCTACCAGACTGATGCCGGGTAGCGGGTCCAGCGCGGCGGCCAGACCGCAAGTGAACGTCCCATTGCGATCACAGCGCTCATGGGCATTACCCACCCAGCTGATGCGTACGCCATTGGTATATTGGCCGTCAGAACCGACAAACAGATCGTTGTCCCAGGAAAAACCGAAGGTGGACGCCGCAGCAGGCAAGGGGAGCAGGCAGGAAAGGACTAACAGAACACGCGGGGACATAACCATACCTCCTTCGGCAAGAAGACGCTCCCCGCCATCAACATCAAAAACGCCACCGCCGCTGCATGACCAGAAAAGCGAACGACGCAGACCAGGTTATGAGTATCAGCCCGTTCAGGGCTTCTACCCCGGCAATCAAACGCAAGGTACCTATGGGATAGAGATCACCCAGGCCCAACGAGGTATAGCAGGCGGTGGAAAAATACAGGTGGTCCAGGAAACTGCCATCTACCGACCCGGCCAGGTTCATGGCGGTATCGCCCCTGTCCAGAATCAGATAGACCCAGGCATAAAGCGTTACCTCCACCATATGGGCAACGAACATGACCAGTACCACCAGCAGGATCTCGCCGCGGAAACCCGACCGGCTCTTGAGCACGGCAGACAAACCCGCCAGGGTCCAGTAGTGCAAAGTCACGGTGCTCAGCACCATAGCCAGACTGACTATGGAGGCAAACAACACTTCATTCATGACCGCACTTTCCGTCATGACGCTAGCGCAACCCGGCGATTACCGGGGCACTGTCCGGGCGCCAACCACGCCATATTTCAAAGGCTTCTGCGGCCTGCTCCACCAGCATACCCAGACCATCCGCGGTGACTGCCGCGCCCTGCTGTTGCGCCCAAACCATAAAGGGCGTCGGCTCGCTGCCATAAACCATGTCGTAGGCTGCCGCCCCTTCCGCCAACAGCCCCTCCGGCAGGTCCGGCATCTCGCCATGCAGGCCGGCAGAAATCGCATTGATGATTAGATCGAACTGGCCGGTCAGGTTATCCAGGCCGCTGCCCAATACCGGCGAATTGTCGCCACTCATAAAACGGCGGGCCAGGATTTCCGCTTTTTCGGCGGTACGATTGGCCACTCGCACCAGAGTCGGATTTTCCGCCAGCAACGGACCCATGACACCGCGCACCGCACCGCCGGCACCCAGCACCAGCACCCGCTTGCCCTGAATGCTCCAACCCAGATTATCGCGAATATCTTTCACCATACCGGCACCATCAGTGTTGTCGCCGTGGAGCTGGTCGCCATCCCACCACAAGGTGTTCACTGCCCCCGCCTGGCCGGCACGCTCGGTCACCGCATCGCAGAGATCGAAGGCCTGCTCCTTGAAGGGCACGGTCACATTGGCGCCCAGACCACCGTCTTCACGGAAGGCTTTTACCGTACCGGTAAAATCATCCAGCGGCGCTTCGCGCTTTTCATAACGCAAATCCTCGTCGCGCTGGGCGGCAAAGGCATGATGAATATCCGGCGACCGGGAATGGGCCACCGGATTGCCGAACACACAATACAGGGCTGTCATAACCACTCCCGGTGAATCAGAAATTTCTGGTAGAGCTCGATTTCCGCACTGTCCGGCTGCGGATGATAGTCGTAGTCCCAGCGCACCAGTGGCGGCAGGGACATGAGGATGGATTCGGTACGCCCGCCGGACTGCAATCCGAAGATGGTGCCGCGATCGTAGACCAGGTTGAACTCCACATAGCGACCACGACGATAAAGCTGAAACTGGCGCTCCCGGTCGCCGTAATCATGGTCTTTACGGCGTGCCACGATGGGCCGATAGGCCTGGATATAGGCATCACCGACGCTGCGCATCAGCGCAAAACTGGTATCGAAATCGAAGCGATTCAGGTCATCGAAAAACAGCCCGCCCACACCACGGGGCTCGTCGCGATGCTTGATATAAAAGTAGTCATCGCACCAGCTTTTGAATTCCTGGTAGATACCTTCGCCGAAAGGATCACAGGCCTCCTTGGCGGTTTGGTGCCAGTGCACCACATCCTCTTCGAAACCGTAAAAGGGGGTAAGATCAAAGCCGCCACCGAACCACCACACCGGGTCTTCGCCTTCTTTTTCGGCGACAAAAAAACGAACGTTGGCATGACTGGTAGGCACGTAGGGGTTCTTCGGGTGAATAACCAGCGACACCCCCATAGCCTGAAAACTGCGGCCCGCCAGTTCCGGGCGGGCAGCGGTGGCAGAGGGCGGCAACTGATTGCCGAACACATGGGAAAAATTCACCCCGCCCTTTTCAATCACTGCCCCGTTTTCCAGCACACGGCTACGGCCACCGCCGCCCTGCTCCCGGTCCCAACTGTCTTCACGGAAGGTGGCGCTGCCATCCTCCTCGGCCAGTTCCTCGCAAATGCGGTCCTGAAGGCCCAGCAGGTAGTCCTTCACCGCCTGCAGTGATACCTCTGACATGCCGTCTCCCGGTTTGAATTCTTGGCGTGGAGCCTGTTTCAGGCGCGCAAGGTGCGGCCACTTTCCAGATCAATAATGGTAGAGGGTTTAGCGGCCCGGTCACAGGCGCCGCTGACAATAAAGTCCAACCGCTCACCAAGCTGACGGGCCACCTGAAACTGATTGCGGGCCGCCGGGCGACCACTGATATTGGCACTGGTGGAAATGATCGGCTGGCCCACCGCCCGGCAAAGCGAACGGGTAAGGGGGTGATCCGGCACCCGCACCGCCACCTTGGTAAAGGCGCCACGTACCCAGGCGGGCACGCTATCGCGGGCGTCAACCAGATAGGTCAGCGGTGCCGGCCATTGCCCGGCCACCTGTTCACGCTGACTGTCGGTGAGGCGGATATAGGGCTCCAGTTGTGCCAGGTCTGCGCCGATCAGAATCAGGCCCTTGCTAACCGGACGCTCCTTGATAGCCAACAGCCGCAATACTGCCTCTTCATTGAAAGGGTCACAGCCCAGCCCGTAGACCGACTCGGTGGGATAAGCCACTACGCCACCGGCCTGAATGATCTGTGCCGCACTATGCAGATGCTGGTACATGACGAACTCGCCCTGAAAGAAAGACGGGAAAATACCCTGCATGGGATGCCGGCTCAAGAGAGAGCCCCTGATTGCACCGCTTAAAGCGGCACCGGTGTCAGACGTTTTGCTGTGAGTGCCTTTTTGCCTTTCTTCATCTCGGTGGTTTCACACTCCACCTCCTCGCCCGGGGTGAACGCCCACTCCTCCCCTTCCGGCATGGTGCCAATAATCCGGTAGCGCATACCGCCCACATGGACCGCGTCTACCGCACGCCACTCTTCTTGTCCTCGCAGCAGGGGCACATAGATCTCAAACATGGCACACCTCGAATACAGACTCCCTGACATCTTCAACATTCCGCCCCTGGCGAGAAAAGGTCAAATACCAGACAAGAGCCAGTGCAGGTGTGTCATAGAGGGATCATCAAGTTCGACAGCCGGCTAGGCCGCACCGCTGCGTTTCAGATAGCCGCCGGCCACTCGCTCTACCCAGCCTTCCAGTTCCAGTTCGGAAAGCTGCCCTGCCAGGTCAGTGATCGGCATTCCGGTGCGCTCCTGCAGAGCATCAAGGGAATTTAGGCCCCCGGTCAGGTGCTGAAGCAAGGCGGGCAGATCCGACTCATTGACGCCGGCCGCTTCGACACTACGCCGGAAGTCACCGAAGGCATGAAAAATATCCTCCCGAGACTCCAGCCAGCTGGCGCCATCACGCAATAGCTGATGGCAGCCCTTGCTCAAGGGGTTGTGAATACTGCCGGGAATGGCGAATACCTCGCGACCCTGGGCCAGAGCCGTGCGAGCAGTGATCAGGGAACCGCTCTTGATGGCGGCCTCCACCACGATGGTGCCCAGACTCAGTCCGCTGATCACCCGATTGCGCTGGGGGAACTGGGCCGGCAGTGGCGGCGCACCGGGGGCAAACTCCGTGACCAAGGCACCGCCGGTCTCCACGATCTGGCCGGCCAACACCGCATTGCGGGGCGGGTAAATGCGATCCGGACCACTGCCAAGCACGGCCACCGTACGTCCGCTGCTGATCGCTCCCCGATGTGCAGCAGCATCCACACCCAGAGCCAGACCGCTGACGATAACAAAACCACTGCCAGCCAGATCCCGGGCAAAACGGCGACTGTTGTCCAGCCCGTCCGCTGACGCATTGCGCGCACCGACGATGGCAAGACCAGGCGCATTGAGTGCCTCCACGCAGCCGCGCACCGCCAGCACCCCGGGGGCATCCCCAAGCTGGGCCAACAAGGAGGGATAATCCGCATCTCCCAGGGCCAGCCAGCGCCAACCTTGCTCACGCAGATGCTCGTAATGCGCGGTCAGGGAACCGGTGTTATCCAGCAGCTTACGACGCTCTTTCAGGCCATCCGGCAACAGGGGGAGGTAATCGGCCAGCGCAGTGCGGTCGATGGATTGCTGTTTGAGAGCGCGGCCCAGAGCCGCGGAAGACGGGGAAAACAACGCCTGCAATAGCAGGCGCTTGTATTGTCCGTCCATCGCCCACCTCCTTGTGTGCGTTTGACGGGTTGTAGGGAGCCACAGCTCCGGCGGTGAGCGCTACCGCGATTTACTCAATCAGTAGCTGCCCGCCGGGCTTTCGGCGATGTCATGCAAATAAATAGGCCGCTTGGACTCCATGATCAAGCCATAGCTGACCTTGTCGAAGGCTCGGAAGATCACCATGGAACCCGTCCTTTCCCTGGGCAGACGCACCATATCGCCACGCTGGCGATCACGGACCGCTTCGCCCTGGCCGAAGACATCCAGTACATTGCCTTCTTTCAAGCCGTCACGCAGACCCTTGTTGATCACCACCACATCGTTGCGTGCCACGCTGTTGATGCGATCAAAGAAACGGATCACCTTGGCTTCGATCTTGGTATCCGGGGCCGATGGGTATAGCACTGAGCGAACCCGACGATCTTCGGTGGAGAACAGGCGATCATCAATACGGAGATCTTCGCTGGACTTGGTCACCCGCAGGGTCAGCATATCGTCTTCGTGACCGGTCACACGTCCCAGGCCGATTTGACGGGCCTCATAGCCCAGTACTTCGTTGGTATCCGGGTCCACGTATTGCTCACCGGTCCGGTAGAAACCGTAGCTCTGTTCAAGATTTTCCCATTGGGTCTGGGCATCCCGCGCATAAACGGTGTCACCTTCGCCAAAGATCACCCGACGATCACGACCCCCAACGATATAGGGAGCCTCGGCAATTTCCTGACGACTGACCACCAGGCCTTCCTTCAAATAAGCGGCAATGGCACCGGCAGGAATGGCAGGGATAGCCTCATCATTGGCGATCTCGCGCACTTTAGGAGTGAGTTTGACGGTGCCGTTGGGCAGAGTTTTCTCTTCCACACCGCGTTTGACCGACAGGCGGGGCTCACCATCCACATAGGTCAGGCGGATTTCATCGCCGGGATAAATCAGGTGGGGGTTGCTGATTTCTTCATTGATCTGCCAGATCTCCGGCCATTGCCAGGGTTCTTCCAGAAAACGGGCGCTGATATCCCAGAGGGTATCGCCATTCTTGACGAAATACTTGCCGGGATGCCCCTCTTTGAGCATGACCTGGGCAGCCGCCAGGCCGGATAAAGACACTAACAGCCCGAAGGCCAGGGCGCGCTGGACCGATTTCATCATCATCGGATTCCTTTTATCATTATTGGACTCATCCCCGAGAGCGGCCGTGGACCGGTTTTCACGGACACGGTTTCTTTTGGATATTAGCAATGCGATCATATATTTAGCAACCGAAATTCGAGTGCTATCGCAACTTCCGAGAAGGTACATGGCCAAACTGGAAATACTGGAATTCCCTGACCCCCGGCTACGCACGGTAGCAAAGCCTGTGGAAAAGGTAGATGACGAGCTTCGCAAACTGATCGACGACATGTTCGAAACCATGTACGCCTGCCCGGGCATCGGCCTGGCCGCCACCCAGGTGGATGTGCATCAGCGGCTGATCGTGATGGACCTGTCCGAGGACCAGACCCAGCCTCGCGTGTTCATCAACCCGGAGATCACCCCGCTCACCGATGAGGTGGCCCCCTATGAAGAAGGCTGCCTGTCCGTGCCCGGCTTTTACGAGAAGGTGCAACGTCCGGCCCGGGTGCATATCAAGGCCCTGGACCGGGACGGCAATACCTTCGAAGAAGAGGCCGACGAACTGCTGGCCACCTGCATCCAGCACGAGATCGACCACCTGGATGGCAAGCTGTTTGTGGACTATGTCTCCCGGCTGAAGCGGGATCGCATCAAGAAGAAACTGGAAAAGATCCACCGCCAGCAGGCTTAAAATCAGCTGCAAGCTACAAGGTACAAGCCACAAGGAAAGGCAAAATCTTCGCGCCCCAGCACCTTCCACCGTTGTGGGAAGCGATGCTCGCATCGCGAATCGTCCTTTTAAACGCAGGCAGGGCGCATATCAGCTAGCACTGTCCTGATCCGCGCCTTGCACCTTGTAGCTTGGGGCTTGCCGCTCACAACTCATTAGAGGTTTGCCTTGAAACCCTTACGCCTTGCCTTCGCCGGCACCCCGGATTTCGCCGCCGCCAGCCTGCAGGCGGTGCTGGACAGCGACCATGAGGTGGTTGCGGTACTCACCCAGCCGGACCGGGCCGCCGGGCGCGGCAAGAAAGTGCAGCAAAGCCCGGTCAAGGTGCTGGCCGCAAGCCACCACATTCCGGTGCTGCAGCCGGAAAATCTGAAGGGCGACGATATTCGCCAGCAGCTGCGCGACCTGAATCTGGATGCGCTGGTCGTGGTGGCCTACGGCCTGATTATCCCCCAGGCGGTGCTGGATATGCCACGCCTGGGCTGCCTCAACGTGCATGGCTCCCTGCTACCCCGCTGGCGCGGTGCGGCCCCTATCCAGCGCGCCATCACCATGGGCGACACCGAAACCGGCAACACCATCATGCAGATGGAAGCGGGCCTGGACACCGGGCCCATGCTGCTCAGCGAAGCCCTGCCCATTGGCGACAGCGAAACCGGGGGCGAGCTGCATGACCGGCTCGCCGCCCAGGGCGCCCGCCTGCTGGTGACGGTACTGGACGATCTCGAGCACTACCTGGCCAACGCCACCGCGCAGCCGGACGATGGCGTCACCTACGCCCACAAACTGAGCAAAGCGGAAGCGCGACTGGATTTCCGCCTGCCCACCCGCGCCCTCTACAACCGCATTCGCGCTTTCAACCCCTTTCCGGTGAGCTGGGTGCCGCTGAACGGTCAGCCCATGCGAATCTGGAAGGCCAGCGAAAGCCCGCAGCCCGGGCAGGATAGCGATGAACCCGGCCACATCCTGGCCGTGGATGACAGCGGCATCCATGTGGCCACCGGCGATGGCACCCTGATTCTGGAAGAACTGCAGTTGCCCGGGAAACGGCGCATGGCCGTATCCGACTTGCTACGCGGCAACCCGGATCTGTTCAAGATAGGCGAACCGCTGGGTGACTCCATTGACAACGTCTGACCCGCGCCTGACCGCGGTACGCGTCCTCAACAGGGTGCTGCCCGGTAAAGGCGACGGGGAAAGCCTGCGCGAAGTGCTGCGCGACTTTCCCCTGCAGGGCGCCGACGGCGGCCTGATGCGCGATATCTGCTTCGGCGTCTGCCGGCACCTGCGCCCCCTCAACCACTGGCTCAACCAGCAACTGGGCAAACCCCTCAAGGCCAGCGCCCAACCCGTGCGGCTGGCGTTACTCGCCGGGCTCTACGAACTGTGGTTCAGCGAGCGCCCCGCTCACGCCATCGTCAACGCTTACCCGCAACTGTGCCGCAAACTGAAAGCCCCCTGGGCCGCCGGGCTCAGCAACGCCATCCTGCGCAAGGCCAGCAAGCTGACCATCGATGATGCCGTCGCCGACGCCAGCCCCAACATCCGGCTCAGCCTGCCGGACTGGCTATTCAAGCGCTGGCAGCAAGACTGGCCCAGCGACGCGGAAGCCATGGCCAAGGCCAACCTGCAAACACCACCCTTTACCCTGCGGGTCAACCGCCGCCAGCAACAGCGCGCAGGCGCCATCGCCGCCCTCGGCGACGGCGCCCGCCCCGGCGAGCTGTCCCCCTGGAGCATCTACCTGAGCCCGGCGCGACCGGTATTCCAGCTGCCCGGCTTTGAACAGGGCGCCCTGTCGGTACAGGACGAAGCCGCCCAGTTACCCGCTGAAATGCTGCAGTGCCCGCCCACCGGCCGCATTCTGGATGCCTGTGCAGCCCCCGGCGGCAAGACCGGTCAGCTCTGTGAGAAATTTCCCGATGCCGACGTGGTCGCCCTGGAACTGGAAGGCAAACGCCTGGCCCGCATCAAGGAGAACCTGGCCCGCCTCGGTGCCGATATCACCCTGCTGCAAGGCGATGCCAGCAACCCGCAAAGCTGGTGGGATGGCACCCCCTTCGATGCCATCCTGCTGGATGCCCCCTGCTCCGCCACTGGCATCCTGCGTCGTCAGCCGGATGTAAAATGGCACCGCAAGGGGTCGGACATTCCTGCACTGGTTGATTTACAAGCGCGCATGCTGGATGCACTATGGCCGCTGCTCAAACCCGGCGGCATGCTGGTGTATGCCACCTGTTCGGTATTGCGGGACGAGAACGACCATCAGGTCAGCGCCTTTCTGCAACGCCAGCCACAGGCCCGGGATGTGACGCCACGGCCGGAAGGGGCCACAATGGTGAACGCGGGATGGCAGCTGTTCCCGCAACATCATGGGCCAGACGGTTTCTATCTGGCGTGTTTGCGCAAGGAATCGGGGGCGCTAGCGTAGTCCATGAAGATCATTATTCTCGGTGCCGGCCAAGTGGGCGGCACCCTGGCCGAGAACCTGGCCAACGAGCGCAACGACATTACCGTCATCGACACCGATGCGGAACGGCTGCGCGAACTGGGCGACCGCCTGGATATCGGCACCGTGCGCGGCATGGGCTGCTACCCGGCGGTGCTCAAGGATGCTGGTGCCGAAGACGCGGACATGCTGATCGCGGTCACCAACTCTGACGAGGTGAACATGATCGCCTGTCAGGTGGCCTACTCCCTGTTCCGTACCCCCTCGAAGATCGCCCGTATCCGTACCGCCCACTACACCAGCCGCGCCGACAAGCTATTCAACGAAAACGCCCTGCCCATTGATGTGATCATCAGCCCCGAGCAGGTGGTCACCGACTATATCAAACGGCTTATTGAGCACCCGGGCGCCCTGCAGGTAGTCAACTTTGCCGGTGGCCGGGTACAGCTGGTGGCTGTACGCGCCTATTACGGCGGGCCACTGGTGGGCAACGAACTGCGCGAACTGCGCAAGCACATGCCCAATGTGGATACCCGGGTGGCGGCCATCTTCCGCCGGGGTCGCCCCATCATTCCGGAAGGCAACACGGTGATCGAAGCGGATGACGAGGTTTTCTTCATCGCCGCCAAGAACGATATCCGTGCAGTCATGAGCGAACTGCGCCGGCTGGAACATAACTACAAGCGCATTTTGATCGCCGGCGGCGGCAACATCGGCTACCGACTCGCCAAGAGCATCCAGCACCGCTATAACGTGAAGATTCTGGAACGCAGCCCCGGGCGCGCGGAATGGCTGGGCGAAAAACTGCACCAGACCGTGGTATTACAAGGGCTCGCCACAGACCGGGACGAACTGCTCAAGGCCAACATCGAAAACACCGACGTGTTCTGCGCCCTCACCAACGATGACGAAGCCAACATCATGGCCTCTTTGCTGGCCAAGCGTCTGGGCGCGCGCAAGGTGATGACGCTGATCTCCAACCCGGCCTACGTGGATCTGGTGCAGGGCCACGATATCGATATCGCCATCTCGCCCCAGCAGTCCACCATCGGCAGCCTGCTCAGCCATGTGCGCCGCGGCGATGTGGTCAACGTCTATTCCCTGCGCCGGGGTGCGGCGGAAGCCATCGAGGCCATCGCTCACGGTGACAGCAAATCGTCCAAAGTAGTGGGCCGCGCCGTTGAAGACATCGACCTGCCGGAAGGCACCACCATCGGTGCCATCGTACGCGGCGAAAAGGTGCTGATTGCCCACGATGATGTGGTTATCGAACCGGACGATCATGTGATCCTGTTCCTGATCGACAAACGCCGCACCCGGGACGTGGAAAAACTGTTCCAGGTCGGGTTTACCTTCTTCTGACGGCCGAGGCCACGCCAGCGCATGCACTTTGCACTGATCTCGAAAATTCTCGGCCTGCTACTGGTGGTGTTCAGTTTCACCATGATGCCGCCGGTGGCTGTGTCCTACTGGTACCAGGAGGGCAGCGAAGGCCCCTTCCTGGTGTCATTCGTCATCACCCTGCTGTTGGGCCTGGCCCTGTGGCTACCCTTCTTTAAGCACAAGGAAGAACTGCAGACCCGCGACGGCTTTCTGGTGGTGACCCTGTTCTGGTCGGTACTGGGGCTGATCGGGGCCTTGCCGCTGTATATCAGCGATGACGTGCCGGTGGGCTTTACCGACGCAGTGTTTGAGTCCATGTCCGGGCTGACCACCACCGGCGCCACCATCCTTTCCGGCATCGATTTTCTGCCCAAACCCATTCTCTGCGACCGCCAGCAACTGCAGTGGCTGGGCGGCATGGGCGTGGTGGTCCTGGCCGTGGCGATTCTGCCCATGCTTGGCGTCGGCGGCATGCAGCTTTACACGGCGGAAATCCCCGGCACCATGAAGGATGCCAAGCTCACCCCGCGCATTGCCGAAACCGCCAAGGCCCTGTGGCTACTCTATCTGTTTATCACCACAGCCTGCGCAGTACTCTACTGGGCAGCAGGGATGACCGTATTCGATGCCATCTGTCACAGCTTCAGCACCGTGGCCACCGCCGGCTTCTCCACCCACGATGCCTCCATGGCCTACTGGGACAACCCCTGGATAGACTGGACTGCCACCCTGTTTATTCTTATCGGTGGCCTCAACTTTGCGTTGCACTTTGCGGTCTGGCGGGGGCGCTCATTGATGGCCTATGTCCTCGACCCGGAATTCCGCTTTTTCATGACCCTGTTCCTGCTTTACACAGGATTGATTACCGTAGGTCTGCTCGCCTTCGAGGTGGATGTAACCGCTGATGATGCCCTGCGTCACTCCGCTTTCCAGGTGGCCTCGTTCAGCACGGGTACCGGGCTTACCAGCACCAACGCCGCCGCCTGGCCGGGCTTTATTCCCTACCTGCTGATCTTCACCAGCTTTATCGGCGGCTGCGCCGGTTCCACCGGCGGCGGCATGAAAGCAGTGCGAGCCGCCCTGGTGTTTCACCACAGCGTGCGCGAACTGCGGCGGCTGATTTACCCCAACGGTATGTTTGCTCTGCGCTTTGGCCGCCACTCGGTGCCGGATCGGGTATTACAGGCGGTCTGGGGCTTTGTCGGGGTCTATATCACCCTGTCGGTCATCTTCACCCTGCTGTTCACCATGACCGGCATGGACCTGACCACCGCCGTCAGCGCCGTGGCCGCCAGCCTCAATAACCTGGGTGTGGGCATCGGTCAGGTCGGCGGCGGTTTTGCCAACATTACCGACAGCGCCAAGTGGATGATGACCGTGCTGATGGTGGCCGGACGCCTGGAAGTGTTTACCCTTCTGGTGTTGTTTACGCCCATGTTCTGGCGACAATGAAAGGGCAGTTAATAGTTAACAGTGAATAGTTAATAGTTGCGCGGGGGGAGCCCTGCCAACGGAAAGGCCGTGCCCGCGCCCACCAGGAAAAGCCCACCCAACCTTTCTACATCGCCGCTGTAGGAGCGCCTCTCGAGGCGCGAACCTCGCTTTGCGAGGAAATCGGCCAAAGGGCGATCAGATAGTTCAGACACGCATAGATCCCTCTAAGAGCCACTGAAAACTCCCAACGATCCTGTTTTCCTGTGGGAAGCGACAAGCATCGCCTCCCACAATCACTTCGCAGAAACGAAAAAGCCCCGGCATTGCCGGGGCTTTGGTTGCGCTATCCGATACTTTCCGTCGTCTCGCTACTGGTTCTTCTCTAGCAGCCTGCAGAAATCGATCAGCAATTGCCGGTTCTTGTCATCGAGTGCGCGGAAGTGACGCTGTAACTTTCCCATATCGGTTTCCCAGCCTGCAGGCGCAGGCTCACCCACCTGATTGGCCAATGCCGCATCCTCATACTCCCGGTATAAATCCGACACGCGTGTACCCAGAGAATTGGCCAGCGCATCCAGAAGGGCAACGGAAGGTTGCTGCATGCCACGCTCTACCCGTGACAGATTGCTGGGATCAGTACCGGCTCGATAAGCCACTTCTTCCAGTGTTTCTCCCATCTTAAGACGGTAACGCTTGAGTATCTCGCCGATTGTCATGGCTGGATTTTCCAAAGCTGCCGGCATTGACACCATGCAAATACGCACTTATCGTTTGCGTATTACGCAAATTCTCCAATAGCCGCCACTCAGCTAAGGAAAGCACGTCACGAATCAAGATGGCGGCAAGGCAGGCAGGATGCTTAAAAAATGGCTTGGCAGAAAAAGTACATTATCAACGCCCCAGTCCGTCCACAGGCAGGAACTCAACGCCCTGGACCTGGAACGTTACAAGGTGATCTATGCCTATAGTTGCTCCTCAGAGATATCCATGCTGATCTGGCGCAGCCATGAGCTTTGCCATTCCCGCATATTGAACGCCAGCCCGTTCACTCCCCAGGAGGGGGAATTATTCATCGTGGTGCCGAACCTCCACGAAAGCAGCCTGCAGCCACTGCTGCGGCAACTTGCCACTCTCGACCCACTGGGCGAACAACGGCTGTGTGTCCCTCTGAAAATCACACCCCTGAAAACCCTTCACCAACGCTGGCTGGAATTACGCAACAAGACCTGTGGTTACTAAGGGGCCTCTAGTGTGCAAGGTGCGCATCATACCGACCAAACAAAAAGCCCCGGCAGAGCCGGGGCTTTTTGTTCTAGCTGTTAACTGTTAACTGTTAACTGCTCTTACGCGATATTGTTCACCCGCTTGGATTCGCGGAACAACTGGTCCAGCTCGCCTTCATAGTAAGCTTCCACCCGCGGGTTCATCACTTTCTTCCACAGCGGCGGGATCAGGGCCAGCACATACATGGTGGCATAGCCGGCAGGCAGCTGCGGGCTTTCCTCGTAGTGGCGCAGCACCTGATAACGACGCTTGGCGTAGGCGTGGTGATCACTGTGACGCTGCAGCTGGAACAGGGCCAGGTTGGTCAGCAGGAAATTGGAGTTCCAGCTGTGGGCCGGCGTTACCCGCTCGAAGCGACCTTTATCGTTCACACGACGGTGCAGACCGTAGTGCTCGATATAGTTGATGATCTCCAGTGCCAGTGCGGCGAAGAAACTCTGGCCCAGGAAGAACACCACACCCTGCCAGCCCCACAGCAGCCCGAAGGTCACCGCAAACAAGGCAGAAATGCTGTACCACCAGATCAGTTCGTTATAGATACTGATGTTCTTCTTGCCCTTACGCTCCAGGTATTTCTTTTCCAGGCTCCAGGCATTCTTGAAGTTGCGCACAAACGCCTTGGGCAGGAAGTCATACAGGCTCTGGTTGTAGCGGCTGGACGACGCATCGTCCGGGGTAGACACATGCACATGGTGACCACGAACGTGCTCCACCTTAAAACCGGCATAGGTCACCGTAGACAACAGCAGCCCACCCATCCAGTTTTCTACCTTGGGATCCTTGTGGATCAGTTCGTGGCCCAGGTTAATGGCGATGATGCCACCCACAGTACCGATCGAAACGATCCAGCCAATCTTGCCGAGCAGGCCATAATCATTGGTCATGAAAATGTGGCCGGCGTAGAAAAGCACGGCGATCCAAACACAACCCATGGCGATGGCAGAAACCCGATAGAAGATTTCTTCACTCATGGTAGGGACTTGCACATCTTCACTGGGGTTGCTCGGATCTTTACCTACCAGATAATCGAGTACCGGAATAATCCCGAAGATAAAGACGTAAAGGAACCACGCCCAGTAGTCCTGGGTACCGCTATCCACACCCACGTAGGCCGAAAAGGGCACTAGCGGGACCATCAGCGCCCAAAACGTCAGGTAGCCGTATTTTTTCATTTTTAGCATTAGATCAGCATTCATGCTCTCGAACATGGCTCATACCTCGCTAGTTCAAGCCAAAAGTAACAGTCTTCAATGTGACGGTTAGGCTATCCCTGATTTCTTGAATTGTCAAACAACTCATTTACTGCCATAGTATCGACCTCGGAGGATAATTCCCGCCGAAGCAGAAAAGGACCTTTGTCATGTCGTTGAAAGCCGTCAGCCTGAGCGAACAGATTGCCCAGCACCTGGCCGAGCAGATCATCACCGGCACCCTGGCACCCGGGGCACGCCTGCCGGAAAATGATCTGGCCAAGCAGCTTGATGTAAGCACCAACTCACTTCGTGAAGCCTTTCGCGTGCTGGAGAAACAGCATCTGATTGAGCTACAGCCGCGCAAGGGCGCACGGGTGTGCGACGTCACTGATGAGCAGGTTCACGACCTTTACGACTTCCTTTTCATGCTGCTGTCGCGGCTGGCCGGCCAGGCCGCCAGCAACTGGATGCCCGGCCAGATCGAGGACATGGTGGAAATGCTGCCGCAACTGGAGCAGCACTATCAGGGCAACGACCTGCCCGCCGCCCACCAGCTGGCCTTCCGCTTTGTGGAACTGGCCACGGAACGTTTTGCCAACAACCGCTACCTGGCCGATGACATTATCGACCTGATCCCCCTGCTCAAGCGCTACACCTTTATCGCCCTGCAGGAAGACACCTCCGAGTTCGACGTTTCCCTGCAGCTGTTCAAGCGCCTGCTGATCAATGTCGTAGGTCGCAACCAGGCCGACGCCGAAGCGGATATTCGCGAATACGGTGAAAACCAGTGCCAGATCGTCCTCCGCGCCATCGCCAAACGCCGCAATGCAGCGTAAAAGGCAGTTAATAGTGAAAAGTTAATAGTTCGCGAACTGACTTCACCGCCAACTGCCTGCATAGAAAGCCGCGCCCAAGCCCCTGAGCGCGGCTTTCCACCTTTAAAACCAGACACAACACCTGTCGCGCGCTGTTAGCTTTTCACTATTAACTGTTCACTGCTTCTCCCCACGCAATCCCCACAAAGCCTCCTTGTTCCCTTGCCATGCTGGCCCCCATCACAAGGAGGCCACCATGAAACTGACGCTTTTCTTCTCGCTACTGCTACTGACACTCACCGCCCGAGCGGACTGGCAGGACGAGGCCGCCACCGGCGCCTTGCTGCTGACGGATGACCAAGGGGAAATCACCGCCGCCACCCTGCTCGATACTGACGCTCACATCACCGTCAGCGGTCCGCTGGCGCGGGTCACCTTGACGCAACGCTTTCACAACCCCAGCCAGCAGTTTCGTGAGGGCCGCTACCTGTTTCCTCTGCTAGAGAACGCAGCCGTGGACGGCATGGTGCTGACCATTGGCGACAGACGCATCGTCGGCCGCATCGACAAAAAGGCCGAGGCGGAAGAGGGCTATCGTCAGGCCCGCGCCAGCGGCAAGAAAGCCAGCCTGGTCAGCCAGCAGCGCCCCAACCTGTTCACCACCGCCGTCGCCAATATCGCCCCCGGCGAAACCGTGCAGGTAGAGCTGCATTACCAGCAGACCCTGAACATGGACGGGCGTCGCTTTCAATTACGCCTGCCGCTGACCCTGACACCCCGCTTCACCCCAGCCACGGAAGCGCCGCATCCGCTGGATTCCCTGCTGCGCAATACCGTGGCGAACCCCGGCGGCCCGGCCGAGGCCGGCACCGCGTCGATCCTCATCGATCTGGACGCCGGCAACCGCCTGGCAACGCTTGGCAGCCCCAGCCACGCTATCCACTCACAACGCCACGGGCGGCGCTACACCATCACCCCGAAAGCCGGCCCCATCGCCATGGACCGGGACCTGCTGCTCAACTGGGAACTGGAAGACAACGGCGAACCACTGGTCACCAGCTTCCACCAAGAGATTGATGGCGAGCACTATGCCCTGCTGATGGTGGTCCCGCCGGAAACCGGACAGGAGGCAGCGCTGCCACGGGAAACCCTGTTCATCATCGACAGCTCCGGCTCCATGGGCGGTGCCCCCATGCGCCAGGCCAAGGCCAGCCTGCAACTGGCCCTGCAACGCCTGAAGCCCGGCGATCGCTTCAACATCACCGACTTCGACAACCAGCACACCCTGCTGTTTGAAGCGCCGGCCACGGTCACCGACGCCAGCCGCCAACAGGCGCAAGGCTTCGTTAACAGCCTGCAAGCCAGCGGCGGCACCCACATGCTGCCCGCCCTCAGCGCCACCCTGAGCCAACCCACCAACGACGGCTTCCTGCGCCAGGTGATCTTTATCACCGACGGCGCTGTGGGCAACGAGAACGGCATCTTCCGTGCCCTGCACGAACAGCTCGGCGAAGCGCGCCTGTTCACCGTGGGCATCGGCTCCGCCCCCAACAGCCACTTCATGACCCGCGCCGCCCAGTTCGGGCGCGGCAGCTTCACCTACATCAACGACCAGAGCCAGGTACAGCAGGGCATGGACACCCTGTTCCGCCGCCTGGAATCGCCGCTGATGCGCAACCTGCAGGTGAAACTCCCGGACGGCATTGTCGCCGAACGCTGGCCGCAAAAACTGCCGGACCTGTACGCCGGTGAGCCCCTGCTGGTGGCCATGAAACTATCCGCCCCAACGGACCAGATCACCGTCAGCGGCTACCGTGAGCGGCACTGGCAACAACCGGTCACCCTGCCCACCAACAGCAACCACCCGGGCACCGCCAGCCTCTGGGCCCGGCGCAAGATCGCCGACCTGATGGACCGCATCACCCTGGGCGCCCCGGAAACCGACATCGCCCCGCAGATCACCCAGGTAGCCCTGCGCCATCAACTGGTCAGCCGCTACACCAGCTTTATCGCCGTGGAAGAAACCGTCTCCCGCCCGGCCCATCAACCGCTGCTGCACGACACCATCCGCAACCAGGCACCCCACGGCACTCAACACAATACCGCCTGGCCCGGCACCGCCACACCGGCGCCCCTGTTGTGGCGACTGGCCGGCGTGCTGCTGATCGTCACCCTCCTGCTCTGGCTGCGTCAGCGGAGACAGGCCCATGGCACGGTATGAGCGTGGCCTGCTGGCCTTGAGTCTGGCAACCCTGCTGGGGCTGGCAGGCTGGGCCAGCTGGCTGGATGGTAAGGCCTGGCTGGCCCAGCACCTGATCGCACACGCCTGGCACACCACCCTGGACCAGGGCGCCCCCCAGCGCCCCTGGCCCTGGGCCGACACCTGGCCCGTGGCACAGCTCACGACACCCGACGGGCAAACCCTCTATGTACTGGAAAGCACCAGCGGCGAAGCCCTGGCCTTCGGCCCCGGCCGACTGGCCGGCGGCATCGGCAGCGACCAGGCCCTCACCCTGGCCGGCCACCGCGACACCCACTTCGCCTTTCTGGAAACCCTGAACAGCGGCGACCCACTCATCGTGGAATTTACCGACGGCTCGCAACAGCACTTTCAAGTCACAGCCCAACAAGTCATCGACAGCCAGAAACAGCCCCTTCATATCCCCGGGGACACTCAAGAACTACTGCTGATTACCTGCTACCCCTTCGACGCCATCACCCCCGGCGGCCCCCTTCGCTACGTGGTCACCGCCCAAGCCAACGCCTTAGCACCTCAAGAAATAACCTCTGAAGGATAAAAGGAAGCCATCATGTTCATCGCCCACCTCCCCGCCGGCTATCTCCTGGCCCACCACCTTGTGAAAAAAATCAGCACCCTCCCGGTCTCCCCCAAAGCGCTCACTCTCACCGCCATGGCCGGCGCCATCGCCCCGGATCTGGACATGCTCTACTTTTATGTCATCGACAACGGCCAGACCCACCATCACAAATACTTCAGCCACTGGCCCATCCTGTGGATCGGCCTGCTGTGTGCCTCTGCACTGGCAATGGGTCTGATAAAAAGGCAGCCGCTCCCCGTTCTCGCCATGATCTTTTCCCTGGGCGGCCTGCTACACATGCTGCTGGATAGCGTGGTGGGCGACATCTGGTGGCTGGCCCCAATCGTTGACCAGCCCTACGCCCTGTTCACCGTCCCCGCCCGCTTCCAGCCCTGGTGGCTCAACTTTGTGCTGCACTGGTCGTTTGTGATTGAGCTACTGATCATCGTCTGGGCAGCAAGAATTCACTGGCAGGCATCACACCGGCGGCAACGCCTATTGAGCCTCTGAGTTACAGACTATCTGCGGAAAGGAAAGAAGCGATGGGGCGGTTTGAGAAGATGAACTAATTGAATCCAAGAAGAAGAGCGGGTCATGAGATCATGACTCGAACGGCATTTGCAGCAGGCTCCATCAGGCAATGAGACAGCAAGGCCAAAATGACGTAAGTGCCTGTTGGGCCTTAGCCTTTATAATCACTGCATAGCGCAATCGTCTCGCTAGCAAGATACGCACAGAATGCCTCAACGTCATCGTTGGCATAGGTATTGGAAATTAGCTCACTGGGAATCAACCCCTCATCCCAGCGGGTCGCGATGATCCTGTAGGCCTTGTCACCCTCATCACCGGGGTAAATGTTCACCTCAGCGGTTGTCTGATGAATATAAAGATCCCGAAGCGCTCTGGAACAACGAAACTGGCCAGCTTCTGAATCAGTGCTGCAGGCATAGCCCGCTTCAGAGAAAAATGTATCCGCTGTAGCAAACAGATGCGCTGTGCTTAGGCGCTCATCTGGAAACGAAGAAATAGCCCTGGGGGCATCACCCGTCACATTTGTGCAGCCGACGAAAACAAAGAGGATAAGGATGAGGAAAACAGGCTTCATCATTTCAGGGCATACTCTCTTTTTCACCACGGACTTGGCCAGAGAGGCTACCGCCGCGGTTCAATTTTGATACCAGGCATTGAATTCATCTGAATACTGCTAGGTCTTTCTTGAGGTGATGTATGGAGGCATGGGACACCTCATCTTCTTTTAGATATTGGCGTCCGTTAAAAAGGGTGAGAATCACGCCCGACTGCCGCCGCTTGCTATGACCCAACATAGCTCTGTAAAGCATTCTGATATTCCGACTCTCTTGGGTTGCCAGTCTCATCACCTAGAAATGGGCAATGAACCCTGCCATGACGCATCACCTGCTTCACAAGCTCAAGAAACCCAACCATTTCGGATTCATTTACTAATTCTCTAGGATCATAAAAAACCTCAACTGAATCCGGGAACACATACACCGCTGCACAATTAGTAACGGCCTTCCCGTCCCTAAAGTTAGCTATGGAATGGCATACAGGGGTAATTTCACCTGAGATAACCTTTTTAGCAACCTCATCAATGCGACTCAGAGGAACATCTTTGTTCTCAATATTACTCCACACTGTTTTCTCATCCGAAACCTTCCCGCTATGCGCACAAATGTAATCGTAGATACTCATAATCTCGGATGAACTTAGGCCTTCAAAATAAAACCCAGGCAGCGATCCCCGATCCAAAGAAAGAGCCTCTTTAAGTACATGAGGAATTGGCATGTCTCTCTCAGTCATAACGCCGCGCTCTGCCGCTTGTCGGTAGAAGCGCCTTGTTATGCGGAACTATACAGTCACCATCCACCACGAATATGCTGACTGCCTTACAAATCTCAGCAAATAGAGCTTGTCCGAACTCTTCACTTTCAACTCGTATTCATCCAAATCAGGAAGCGCCACCCACCGATAACCTCCTTGTTCAATCCAGACACTGCCATTCATCCCACAGTTTTCAGAGGGGTATTTACTTTCACAAACCTGAAGTTTTGACTCAATCAACACCCCACCCTCTTCATTCAAATTAGAAATCTTTATCCACCTTTTTTCATCTGCATCATGCTTGCCACCATTAACAGGAAATAATGGAACAACAAAACCGAAAGCAACACTCTTCGTATGAAAGTTTTTTGCGCAGATAGAGATATGAATATTTTCATCTTTAAATGAAGCTTTGTTTTCGTCACCAAACCGAGCCCATTCAACAGAGGAATATCCGCAAAAGGAATCAGAATAATCAGTTCCTCCATCAGGAATCATCATGTGGCTTCTTTTTGACAAATTCACACAACCAGACAGCATCACGGCCATGATCAGCGTCAGTATAATATGATTCATTTTTTCCCCGCATAACGCCCGGCGCAGCAGGCAAATTGGAGCGACGCAGGAGCGGAAATTTGGTCTGCCTGGCGCCGCTTGTTAGATTGCATGCTAACTCAACCATTCACTGCGAACCGCCTCATCGATAATCTGCGGATCCACTTCAAAACCAAATTCAACCGCATGCCAATTTAGGGCGCGACCTGTATCCACATGGTATCCAAGACGCCCTTTAACAGAGATGTGGCCAAACGAACCATATGGTTCAAAGGTTATCTCAAGCTCTCCGGGATCAACAGATCTTAGAACCGCTTTTCCGCTCAACGTACTTTGCAGTTTTACTAGATCTCTACAGAAATTCCGGAAATCCCTACCCTCGACATGTAAGTCATTGCGACCGGAAAACCCATGCGACTCTAGCGTTACACCCAAGTAAGCATCTCCATCCCAAGAGATTAAGTCGATACCAAGAACACTCTTACGATCAGTAATCACAACCATTTCAATGCCATCTAACGCCAAACTCAGCGGACTAATTGAGTGCAGCGAAATTTGATCCGCTGCAGCTTCTTGTTAGGGAGCAGTTATTAAGACCACCAAAAGATACATGACGAACAATAACGCCCCCACAGGCAGAAGCACCCTTACCCTTTTCGCATATGTGACAGCCATTGGCGAGCTCAACTCTTCAATCTTGGAGCTATAAATAATCTTTATGAGCTTAATTTGGACATTAGGATCTCCATATCGCGGCAAACCCGTATAGAAAAAACTTAGTGACGATTGAGCTTCCAGCCACTCAGGCTTCTCCTTCTCAACAATGCGGCAAAATCGGACTGCCGAATATATATGCAACAGAACTATGCAGGAGAAAACCACCGCTCAAAGCTGGATAATGAGCTCAAACATCTCTTGACCCTAACAGCATATTAAGACGAACGAATCGACTTAACCCAATTCGACATAATTATTTTTGGCTTACAAGATCAGCCACGAATAATTTGATATTGGGCAGCAACTTACAGCCAAGTTGAGAACCTAGCCCAACTGACAAATCACGAACGTTCGACATAATGCCAGTACGAGCGTGCTTTTTGACAAAGTACTCCCCCTCTACAAATTCACTTTATATCAACCAGTTAGCATTTTCTGTAAGCCATATCCTACAAGCCAGAAAGGCCCATCTGTTGAGCACGGGGGCAGTCAGGGTTTGGCTGCATTAGGTTCGCACCTCAAGAGGTGCTCCTACAGAAAAGGGGAGGCATAAAAAAACGCGGCCGGAGCCGCGTTTTTTGGTGCTGAAATCCTGAGGATTTATCGCCCGATAATTTCCCGGGAGATGATTTCCTTCATGATTTCGCTGGTGCCGCCGTAGATGCGCTGGATGCGGGCATCCACGTAGTCGCGGGAGATGGGGTACTCCTGCATGTAGCCGTAACCACCGAACAGTTGCAGACATTTGTCGGCGACCACGCCTTGCAGCTCGGTGGTGGTGAGCTTGGCGATGGAGGCGTTGGTGGCGGTGAGCTCATTGCGGTCGTATTGCTCGATGCACTGCTCACCGTAGGCGCGGTTAACCACGACCTGGGCATGCAGGTCCGCCAGCACAAAGCGGGTGTTCTGCAGGCTGGAGATGGGCTTACCGAACGCCATGCGCTCTTTGGTGTATTCGATGGTGCGCTCGATCATGCCTTCGCAGGCGGCGATGGCACCCAGGGCCAGGATCAGGCGTTCGCGGGGCAGTTCGTTCATCAGGTTGGCGAAGCCTTTGCCTTCACCGCCGAGAATCTGGTCGGCGCCCACTTTCACATCTTCGAAGAACAGCTCGGAGGTGTCGGCGGCGTGGTGGCCCATTTTTTCCAGGTTACGACCACGGGCGAAGCCCGGCAGCGCACAGTCCACGGTAAACAGGGTCATGCCTTTGGAGCCGGCGTTGGGGTCGGTCTTGGTGGCGAGCACGATGACGTCGCAGTGCTGGCCATTGGTGATGAAGGTTTTCTGGCCGCTGATCTTGTAGACGTCGCCATCCTTGTCGGCACGGGTTTTCATGCCCTGCAGATCGGAACCGGCGCCGGGCTCGGTCATGCCGATGGCGCCCACGGCTTCACCGCTGACCATTTTCGGCAACCAGGTCTGTTTCTGCTCTTCACTGCCCAGGTGCAGGATGTAGGGGGCAACGATATCGGAGTGCACGGAGATGTTGGAGGCCAGAGCACCGTAACCGGCGCGGGAGGCTTCTTCCACGATCACCGCAGACAAGCGGAAGTTGGCGCCGAAGCCGCCGTACTCTTCCGGTACGTCCACGCACAGCAGGCCATTCTCGCCCAGCTTGTTCCACAGCTCACGGGGGAACATTTCGGCTTTTTCCCACTGATCGTAGTGAGGGGCCACTTCGTTTTCGAGGAATTTTTTGACGTTGTCGCGGAACAGTTCGATTTCGTTTTGATCAAGCATTTCAGACAATCCTGTTGGTCAACGGCGCCGCCCCCGGGCAGGGAGCCAGCGAAACTATGGCCAACATTCTAGCGGCACGGTGTGAAGGCAACATCATCCGCGAGTGACTGTCCGGTCCGCTGTATACCGCAATCCCGGAGCACCAACTGGCGTGATAAGGAGCGAGCCACGAGACGCGAGTAACGAAAGGCAAACCCCGGGCTTGCCTACGGGGTTTCGAAACTCGCTTCTCGTGACTCGCTTCTAATGGTGTTCACTTGGAAAAAGCGTTATTCGCTTCGCTCCTACGGCGGGGTTTCCGCCGCAGGAACGATGGACCAGGTCAGATCGGCTCGATGCTGATCTCGGCCTTGAGGGAATTGGCCACAAAACAGTTGCGGTGGGCACTGGCGTGAAGCTCGTCCATCGCAGTGGCATCCGGTTCCTGGCCATCATCGAACACCACCCGCGGGCGCAGCACGATGCGGGTGATGGCCATGTGGCCGTCACCGGCCTTTTCCACGGTGCCCGCAGGCTGGTCGATGTAGCTGAGCACCTTGTGGCCCTGCTTGGCGGCGATCGACAGGAAGGCCAACATGTGGCAACTGGAGGTGGCGGCGATCACCGCCTCGTCCGGGTTGACCCGGTTGCCGCTGCCGAAGTATTCCGATGCGGCCGAGGCCTGCACGACTTCGCCACCAGCGAAGGTCCACTCGTGTTCCCGGTTGAAGTGTTCGTAATCGAACGACGCGCCCGGCTTGAGATGCCAGGCAACCGTTGCACCGTATTCACTCATGATTCGCTCCCTCTGTTGCATCACGATTTTCTGTTCTCCTGTATTAACCATGATCCACGTCACAGGGAATCGCAACACTGTTTCAGATCAATGTTCCGGTAGCGGTGCCAGCAGGCAGCGCTCCACCTGATCCAGCACGCGGTTGCTGTACAGCAGGGCACAGTGCCCCAGATAGGGGACGTTGATGTTGGCTTCCGCACCGTCCAGCACCGCGGTGGATACCGGCAGTACAAAGTTGTCCAGATTGGAGTAGATGGAGAAGAAGCGGGCCCCGCCGGGGCAACCGCCGCCTTCTGCCAGCTCCTGCAGGAAGGGGCTCTGGTAGCGCATTTGCGCCGCAGAGCCCTGGGCCGGGAACAGCCCGGCGATGCGCGAGCCGTAATGGGGGCTGCCCAGGGTGATCACCCGGTCGATCTTGCCGGCCAGGCCCAGGTTTTTCAGGGCGTAGCGGGTCAGCGGACCACCCATGGAGTGGCAGACGATATGGGCTTTCTCCGCACCGGTGGTGGCGAGGATGCGCTCCACGTGGTCGTTGACCTGCTGGGCCAGTTTGCGGGCGTTGATGTGCGGCGGGGTGTAACTCACTGAGTACACATTACCCCAGCCACGCCATTTCAGCCGCCACTGCATGAACAGGAAGTTGGCACTGTTGCCGCCGTAACCGTGCACCAGGATCACCGGGGTTTCCCCGTGGTGGCGGCTGCGCACCGGGGAGGCATCGTGGATCAGCCGCAACGGGTAGCTGAACACCAGCACGGTAAGGCTGGCGGCTTCCTTGATGATCCCTGCCACGGAGGACAACAGACGCAACGGTTGCTCACCGGGCAGCTGCGCCTGCACGGGGAAACTGAGACGGCTGTAGACCCAGCACAGGTAGAC
>NZ_JBNPEC010000174.1:0-10932 GCF_051117345.1 Alcanivorax sp. | reverse complement strand
TCTCCCGTCGCGCCGTTACCTGGATATGTTTCAAGCGCGGTTCGAAGCGAACGATGGTCTCGCGGACCAGGCGAGCGAGGGTGTCGATTGAATAGGGCAAGGCATCATAGAGAGACGGTAAATCCGGCAAACCGTGTTCGGGAAGGTGCTCCAGAACGTCATAGCGGGCATTTAGCAATCGCTGTAGATGATCGTGGATGCTACGCAGGCGAGCCTCGCGGCCTTCCAGCGACGCCACCGGTGTGCCATCGGCAAACCGGCTATGAATAATCTCGAACAGGGCAGCGGACATAATCCCTCGTGATGCAACAAAATGGATTGGGAGGGAGCGGACGGAATCCGCCCCCGGGCTCTTAGCGGCCTTCGGTCCAGGAGTCAGAGAACTCGATGTTGCCGTCCACATAGGTCCAGGTGATCGCTGCGTAGCGCGCGGACACTTCTTCCAGATGCGGATAGCTTTCCTTATCGATGTCCTTCACGTTGTGCATGACCGGCTTCACCGAAGTAATTTTCACGTCCTTGAGTGTGTGACGGAAATATTCCTTCTCGGTACCAGTATCGTCGATGCGGAACCAGCGCAGCACCAGTTCCTTCAGGGTCTGACCGTTGCTGCAAGCCTTGTACAGATACGGCGACGCGCTATCGAAGCCCTTGGTGAAGACAAAGGGCTCATGCTTGCGGGTACCCGTCAGGGAACCGGTATCGCCATCGGTGGGGATACGCAGCTCATGATCGAAATGCAGCACCTCGATGCTCCCTTCCCGATCTGCAATGGAAACAGACCCTTCAATCTCGCTCCCCTGATCGTCCTTGATCCACATATAGGCGGGAATCGCCATAAGAAAACCTCCTGTTCAGTTTCAGTTTTATCAAAGGCCGGCTGATGCCAGCCCCGCACACCCTCCCCCCAGGGCAACAACGTTGTTGTCACTCACGGCTCAAGGATGTGTTCCATGCAGCCAGGGAGCGTCTGAAACTCTCTGCCTGCCAAAGTGATCAGCCGTCTTTGCCTGCCGGTAACTGGGACACCAGTGACAGGCGCACATCCACCCCTTCGATCTGGAAATGCGGCATGACGGCCATGTCCACCCGGTAGTAGCCCGGGTTTTCGGGAATGCTCTGCACTTTCACATAGCCATCCTGCAGCGGGTAATTGGCCACCAGTTCCGGGTCCGGATTGTTCATCTTGGTGACCAGGCCCTGGAGCCAGTCATTGAGTTCGTTTTCCAGTTCCTGGCGGCTTTTGCTGGCACCGATGTTCTCGCGCTGCAAAACCTTGAGGTAATGTGCCAGACGCGACACCAGGAAGATGTAAGGCAAACGCGAATTTATGCGTGAGTTAGCGGTGGCTTCTTTTGTCGTATATTCCGCCGGTCTCTGGGTGGAATTGGCTGAAAAGAAGCAAGCGTAGTCACTGTTCTTGTAGAAACTCAGCGGAATAAAGCCTTCCTCGGCGAATTCCAGTTCTTTGGTTTCGGAAATCAGGATTTCCGTAGGAATCTTCGCCTGGGTGCCACGCCCCACGTCGTAATGATGCAGTGGCAGCTTTTCCAGCTTGCCGCCCGCTTCCGGGCCCCGGATATTCACCGTCCAGCCGTACTGTTTGAAACTGCGTGCCATATTGGATGCGAAAGCGAAGGTGGCATTCCCCCACAGGTATTTCTCGTGGTCTTCACCAGCCACGCTTTCCTGATAGTTGAACTGGCGCACCGGATTGCTTTCCCCATAGGGAAGACGCAGCAGAAAACGTGGCATTACCAGGCCCACATAGCGGGAATCTTCGCTTTCCCGGAAACTACGCCAGCGGGTGTACTCGGCCTTTTCCAGATAGCTGCCGATATCCTGGATCTTGGGCACTTCCTCGATGGCATCTTTACCAAAGAACTTGCTGCCGGCACTACCCAGGAAAGGACAATGGGATGCCGCCGCCACCCGGGAAATTTCTGTCAGCAGGGAAATATCCGGCGCCGAACAATCGAATTCAAAGTTCGAAATCACCGCAGACATGGGCTCGCCGCCGGGAGTGTCGTATTCCTGAATATAGAGGTGATTGAACAATCCGGACTGGGTCACATCCGGCACATCTTCGAAGTCCTCTGCCAGATCATCCTTGCTGGAATCCAGCAGCTCCACGCGAATGTTGGCTTTGGGGTCAGCACGATCCACCAGGAATTTCAGCGAGGTCCAGGCGGATTCCACTTTCTGGAATTCCGGGTGATGCATGACAGCATCCAGCTGCGTACTGATGGCGCTGTCGATGCGAGCGATGTACTGATCCAGCAGGGTCTTGTCGATTCGGTCGAACTTGTCGCTACGGCTGGCCAGGTCAAGAAAGACTTGCAGCGCCGCCGTCAGCCGCTGCTCCAGTGGCACTTCCGCCAGATTTTCGCTGTGGTGAAAGGTCTGCAGGGTCAGTGGCTGCCCTACCGGGTTGATATCTACCATGCTGCAAAGGCGCTCGTAGATGCTGCCTTCTTCCTGGCTTTCCACCTCGGCGGTAGTCTGTTGCGTCTGTTGTTTACTCATGCAATCTCTCCTTGCTGCACTGCGCTTATTCGCCGCTGCTTTCGCCATCCAGTGGCACCAGGGATTCCAGCTGGCCCATCAGGGATTCCAGCTCGGGTTGATTTTTGACGATGCGCTCCAGCTCGCGGCGGAACTTGCTGTTATCCAGCAGGTTGGATTTTAGATCCTTGAGCAGGCTACGCATGGCCAGCATGTCGTTGAGCTGCGGGATGCTCTGGGCCACCGCTTCCGGTTTGAAGGACTTGAAGCTGTCGAAGGCCAGATCCACTTCGATTTCGGAACCGTCTTCACGAAGCTGGTTGTCCACCGTGTATTTCACTCGGGGAGCCATGTCCTTGAGCACATCGTCGATGTTGTTACGGTCGATACGTACCCGCTCGCGTTCGGCCAGCCGCCCTTCCGCCTGACCGTTGCTGTAGTCCCCCATTACCAGGAGTTTCAGCGGCAGTTCGAGTTTCTTCTTGGCACCACCGGTTTCCAGATCCAGGGTGATATTGACCCGTGCCCGCGGCACTTCATTCTGAAAGCTTTTAGACATGATTCCCCTCGTTGACTTGTCGATCCATGAACATGAATGCCGTTACAGCATGGCTGCCGCGGCGGTGATATCGGTGCGGCTGATGTGCTGACCGATCTGCTCCAGCCGCATCTGAGTCTGCTCGTTGTTGTCCTGGGCACGCAGCGCCTGCTGCAGCAAGCGCCAGACCCGCAGGGCAAACGTGGGCTCCCAGGCGGGTATGCCGTGGTCATCCAGACGTTCTGCAACGGCCTCCAGCAAAGGCAACGCCAGATCATGGCGCTGGTTCAGCAGACACAGCTCGGCCTTAAGTAGATCCTGCTCTGAGCGGGCTTTCCTGCCCCGGGTCGGCGTCTGGTCGATCACCTTGAGGCCAGCCACCAAGCCGTCCTGCTGACTGGCGGCGGCGGCTTCCACTCCCACCTGAGCCCACAGGCTGTCATCACTGGCAGTGCTGTCGCTGTCATCGGACATCAGCGATTCCACCCAGTTAGCAGCGGAGCCATCCAGAAAGGGTGTGCCATCACTGAACTGCAACTTGATCAGATCGCGCCGTGCAGTAAGCAAGGCCCGGCACTCACGGCTGATCAGATCCGCCAGGTTGCCCATCCCCAAACTTTGAGCGGCCTGGAAAGCGGCGTGCTGCAACGCCAGAGAGAACTGCCCACCCGGTTCCAGAAAAGTCCGCTCAGCAGCCAGCAGGGCTTCATCCCATTGCTGACGCTCCAGTGCCGAGGACACCGCATTCAGCGAAGCCGGACGCGGCGGTGCGATGCGGGTCTTTCCCTTGTCCGCGGGAGGCACCGTCAACGCGGACCAGCGCATGGAACGAGACAGGCGCACCATGGGTTCATAGCGTTTTTCGTGGCGATACCAGGCCAGCAATTCGCGCAGGGCTTTCTGCTCTGCCTTGTCGTTGTCGATATTGCCCACCGGTGCCGTCGGCCCGGTAGCGGATTCACGGCCTCTAGACGTCTGCGATGTGGGCTCTGCTTGTGGTTGATCCGCATTGTCTTTTTCTGGAGAAGACGACTCCGTAGCCGCCGGCTGCTTTTTCTTCTGCTCGGCCAACCAGTCAGTTATCGCTTTCAGACGGGGGCCGTCATCAATTTTGTCATCCAGCAAGGAATGAAAGCGTGTCAGCTCATTTTCCAGTTGTTCCAGCTCACCCTGGTTGCAGACATGCTTGTTCAGATAAACCGGGAAACGCTCATTTCTCAGCCATTCAAAAGCGCCCAGGCGAGCATTGGGCCGGGCGGGATGACAATTTTCCCAGGCAAATTCAATTGCCCAGCACCAGCCTGCCAACGCATCTGCCAGCCCTTTGACGCCATACAGGTAGGCGTAGGCCAGTGACGTATAAGCCAGCACCCGCAGGTCCAGGGCCTGCTCACGAAGCACAGCATGGGAGAGATCGCGGATTCGCTCGAAGTCATTGCCGCTGAGCTTTTCCACTTCTCCGCGCAACTGGGCAAAACCGTCGCTGTAACGGGGATCTTCACCGGCTTCCCGGTTTTCCCACTGCGACAGGATTGCCAGCAGTTCGCTCTGCGTCTTGCTCATAGTTGGCCTCCGCTGACAAAGCGGCTGAGCAGGTCCAGCAAGCTTCCCTGCTCCAGTGCCGCCAGATCTCTGGCTCGCTGGGACGGTGTCACCGCTCCCTTGAGCATGTCGGACAGGGTCTGCACATTGCCGTCGCGCAGGGTCGGGTCAAACAGGTAAGGCAGAAAACTGGGGGGGACGCGGCGGAAAAACAGGATCAACTGCCCCTGCGCCCCTTCCTGCCCCCAGCGCCAGAAATAATTGGCCGACCACTTGCCACCCAACAAGCTGTCGATCAACCGCAGCCAGAACACCAGACATACCTGCCCGTGTTCTCCACCCGGTAATGGCAGACGAATACCCCAACCGGTTCTTGCCGGCCCACGACGCATGACATTGGCCAGCAGGTCGCAAACGCCTTGATAAAAAAGTGCCGTATTGCCGTAGGCAGCGGCCAGCTCATGAATACAGTCCACCGGGGTGGCACGCAGTAACCCCAGCTCCTGCTTGACCGCCTGTGATCGCTCATCCTGATGGCATTCCCCGGCAATGGTTTCCAGGCAGCCCAGCAGAATATCCAGTGGTTCGGTCTTCCAGCGCTGCCCAATCACAGAGGCGGACTGCTGGTAAAACCGTTGATACACCACCGGCACGGCCGCCTGGGTTTCTTTCAGATAGGGAATCTGGGTAACGGTGCTAATGAGAAAGGGATACCAGCGTCCGCTCTGGTCACTACCCGGGCCAATGGTGGCCAATACAGGGCGCCGCTCTTCTGTGGCTGAAAACACCAGATGATGGATGCCGGCAGAGGGAAACGCCTGCTCCCCCTGGGCGCCATTCAGGCGCCGGGAAATCAATGCATAACCTTCCTGCACCCAACCATCCAGTTCGCGAATTTCCCGCTCAACCACATTGAGCTTGATAAAATCCGCACGAATGGGAAGTTTGCCAAAGGCCGCGATTTTCGGCTTGCTCGCCACCGTCATACTGGCGGCAACAGGCTTGGGCTGTTTCAGGAATCCCAGCATCAGCCCGCCTCCAACACACTGCCCGCGGACGGCACCAGAGGCCGCAACATGTCATGGGGCAGATTGAAACTGCTCAGCACCCGCTGACTGAAGACATTAGCCTGACGGTCAGCACGTAGCCGATAACGCACCACCAGCGGATCGCTGAGCCCACCGTTAAGCTCCCACTGCAACACGAACTCGGAGCTGCTTTCCCGGGAAATGGCGGCCTGATTCAGCAGGCGGAACAATGCCCAGGGGCCGCTGACCTTCACCTCATCACGAACCTGCCCACGGCGGGACACCCCTGCTACCCGGGCACCCAGAGTGTTCTGGTCACCCGGCCAGGTGAATCGGCGCCATTCCTGGGGACCATTGCGGTAACGGTAGGACTGACCGTTGCTTTCCAGCATGATCTCACTGACACCACGGGCCGGCAGCGGGTACAGATAGAAGCTCATTTCCGGACGGCGGCCACCCCGACCAAACAGACTCTCGGTAATCACCTGGGCCGAAGCCAAGCTGCCCATGAACTGTTTGGACAGACCCAGCCCCTGGTTCAGCCATTGCCGCTCTGTCCAGCCACCACGTCGGGTCTGTTCCAGGAAAGGACTCAAGCTCTCGTCGACAAACCGCCACAGCCGACCATTGCCTGGCTGGAAGAAATCGGCCATGTCATCCAGGGTGGCATCGCGGCCCTTTTCAGCGAAGGGAAATTTTTTGCGCAGACGGCTGTCGAACACACTGGCCACTTCAGTCTGCCACTGATCGGCGATGCCACCACGGGCCTCCACCAACACATTGCGCCAGCTTTCCCGCATCGCACCTTCGAACAGCGGACGCAGTGCTTCACGGGTAGTAACGTCCGCACCGCTGAGCAAACTGCTGATGGTGACCCAGCTCTTGTAAAGTTCGGTTTCCGAGCCACCCCGTCCGAGAATGCTGCCCGCGTAGACTTCTGCCTCACGCCCCACATCCACGGAGAGGGACAGTCGCTCCATGTCGGTTTTCAGGGCAGATACAATCAGCAGGTACTGATGAATCAGTTCACTGACAGACCGTTCCTCCGCCGCTTTGGTGAAGCGACGCAGTTCGGTGGTGCGCTCGTCCAGTGCCTTGATGGTGCTGCGTTTTTCCAGAGCTGCTGCCTCAACAGCGCCACCCACCAGATCCGGCGCTGCTTCATAAAGTGCCAGATTCTTGCTGGTCTGGTTCATCAGCTGACCGATGGGGCCATCCCCCCGGGAAAGGCGATCCAGCTTTTTCACCCCGTCATCCAGGGAGGTGAAGCGTTTGATACGCACATCAGAAAGGAAGCTCAGCCAGGATTTGGCATAGTCGCTGAAGTACAGATCGCGGATCTGTGCACGCAGCTCCGTCGCCAGGGCTTCATCAATCAACTGGCCATCCGCATCTTCGCCCTCACGCAGACCGTACTGGCCGGTGAGGACCCAGTCACCGCGAGTGGCAGATTCAATCCGGGCATCAATTTGCGGCATGACAAACTCTTCCCAGCCATGGCGGGTGTATACCCCTTCGACCTTGGTGCTCGCACCGATTACCTTGCGGGCATTGCGGTCTAGCATGTCCTCGATGCCATAAGGTTTTAGCTCGGTGCTGCCTTTGGAAATAACCTGGGCATACATTTGCTGGGCATTAGGCGGGGTTTTCAGGTGAGCTCGCCCCTGATCGATTAGTTCCTGACGAGCTTGCCAGCGCTGATCCCGCTCAGCCCGTCCAGTCAGATAGAAATGGGCAATGCCGTACAGGGAGTGAGAGGTATCGCTATCCGCCTTCTTGAACACCTCTTTGTCCTGCAGACCCTTACGATCGAGCCACAAACGATTCAGCACCGGGACAGCCTGATCCGCCTGCATGCGCTGCGGCGCCCGTGACAGCATCAGATAGCTTTTCAGGGCCGCGTAGTAATCTTCCCGAATCGCTTCCTGCCCCTGACGATCCGAGGATTCCCAAGCTCTGGCATGATTTTCCAGTGCATACTCCAGTGACTGGATAGCGGTATCCCGATACAGCACGTCCATGGACGTCATCAGCAGGTCTTGCAACTCCGGCAGCTGGCGATCTCCGGTATAGACCCCAAAGCGAAAACGCCAGGGCTTGCGTTCTTCATAGGCCATGAGCTGCTGGTAATGCTGGTAAAGCGCGTCCAGCACCTGAAACCGTTCCAGGCTATCGTAGCGGTCATCCTGCAAGGCCAGGGTTGCCTTCTGGGACAAGGCCACCCCCTTGTCGAGCAGCATTTTATTGGTCCCGTAGGAAGCCCCCAACAACAGCAGCGTGCCCACCACCATCGACAGGGCAACGCCCATGGAGAGGGTTTTCAGACCGCGCTGCCAGATGAGGCTCCGGCGGTTGCCCTGAGCCACGCCTTGCAACGGAATGACCACCTCGGTGAAAAAACGGTGGATAAAGAAGGGTTTGGGTGGGGTACTGCGTGCCGTACGTTCCTGGCTGGCCAGCCCGAAGGCCTGGCGAATGTTCCCCACCAGACGTGTCAGGGGTGTGCCTTCCTGGGTGCCACTGGTGAAATAGGCGCCGGCAAAACGAGGCATTTCCTGATAGGGGTTGTCCCGGAACAACAGGTTGATAAATTCCGACAGTTTTTCTGCGGCCACCTGAAACTGATCCGGGAAACCGTACAAGGCAGCCTTGCGCTCCAGATTTCTCTGCATGGACAGCTTGCGCAAGCGTAGATCGCAGAGCTTCTGATACAGCTCCCGGGCATGGTTTTCGAACTGCTCGGCAGGACTGGAGTCGGCGCCCTCTTCCAACAGGTAAGCGCCCCAGATCTGTTCCCTCTCGCTGTCACTCAGGTCCTCGAAAAACTCCTCGAAACCGGGAATCAGATCCGTCTTGGTGAAGACGATGAACACCGGGAACAATAGCCCCAACCGCTCCATGAGCTCATTGATGCGCTCACGGATGATCTTGATATGCCGTTCCATGGCTTCGCTGTCAGCGGTTAGCAGGTCCGCCACACTGATCGCCACCATGACACCGTTGATTGGCGTTTGCTTACGCTCTTTGCGCAGCATTTCCAGGAAAGAAAACCATTCCTGTCGATCATCTTCTTCGGTGGTGTAGCGCCCGGCGGTATCCAGTAGCACAGCCTGATCAGAGAACCACCAGTCACAGTTGCGTGTACCACCCACCCCTCGAAAATGCAGGTCATCCGCATCGGCATAGGGAAAATGCAGGCCGGAATTGCGCAGCAAGGTACTTTTCCCCGCTGCAGACGGCCCGATAACCATGTACCAGGGCAAGGCATAGAGAGCGGCACTGCCCCGGTAGCCAGCACCCAATTGCGACGACTTTAGCGAGGAGATGGCATCGGTCATTTTTTCCTTGAGGGCATCTACATCATCGCTGCCATCGCCGCCCCCAATTTCTTTCTGTAACCGCGATCCATGCCTGCGGGCGAGCAGAAAACGGATACCCGCTATCAGAACAAATATTGCCACCACAGCAGCTACTGCCAGATACCGGTTGGTGCCGGTAAGTCCAAAACGCGGACCGGCAAACCAGATCAAGGCGATCACCGCCAGCAGACCAATAGCGGAACTGCCAAAGCGAGACAGCACAAGTTTTTTCAGGATTTGAGAGAATGAGCCCAGCGACATTATTTCAGGTCCCCTTCTGACAGCGAGGAGTAGGAAGGCGAGGTCAACAGGTTTTCGCGAAACAGGGCAATGTCTGCGGCGGCATCACTGGCGCTTTTCATGCTGACGGCCGTATAGCCGGTGTAACTGAAAAAGACGATGGCCACGGTCACCGCCGCGATGACCCAGTAGGGGATCTGACGCCCTACCCGGGCCAGCACATGCTCGCGGGCCGCACCGTTGGGTGCCAGGCGCGGATCCGCCACGCCCCGGTGGCCATCAATCTGACTGCGCAGGTCAACCTGTAGCGCCATCAGCTGCTCCAGGCCACGCAACTTGTAGACGCCTTCAAACCCCAGCTGCAGACAGACGTAGTACAGTTCGAGCAGGTGCAGGTTCTGCTCGCCACGCTGGCGCAGCTCTCCCAGCTTGATAAAAAACGCTTCGCCCCCCAGATGCTCGCCAAAGAGCTTCAGTTGCAGTGGCTGAGACATCCATTGCATACGGTGTGGCCAAGACGAGGCCATGACCGCCTCGTCGATAAAGGCGGCAATGGCGAACTTGGCGTTCTGCACATCGGCGGTAGGGATCTGCCGCTCAAAGGCCAGCCGCTCGAACTGGTCGAACCCGTTCAAAACCTGTTCGTAAAGATCATCCGGTGCATCACTACCGCCCGCTCGGAGAGGCATCACCAATGTGAAAAGGTGAGCGGTGCATTCCAGCAGCGGATTGGTGGTTGCCACGAGAGAATCGCTCATCATCAGTCCTCCACGCACAGCAGTTCAAAACGGCTACCCTGGAACTGACCGGGCAGGAACACCGCCAGGCTTTCCGCTTCCATGGCCCGTGGCCAAAATTCACCGCTAGGTTCGAAGCGGAAATATTCAAAGCCACTTTTCACCGGTAATTTGTTGGGAGGACGCTGGGTATGGGTCAGCCGGATTCCGGGCAGCGCGGAAGCCAAAATCAGCTCCAGGTCTTCACGGCTGCCGGATTTTGCCTGGCGGGAAAAATCGGTCACCCAGTTCGGGTCTTCGGATTCGTGATACACACCCAAGTACAGGTGCTGCTTGTCCAGATTGCTCCAGGGGACGCCTTCCGCCAGTAACAAGGCAGGGCTTTCCTGATTGAGGGACAGTGCGGTACTGGCGGTTTTGGCACTTTGTGCCAGGGATTCGCGCAACAGAGTTTCTAGAGTTGTGAATACGGAGCCCAGATCCCCGTGTTGGTACAGTGGTAACTCAAGCTCCGGCATATCAGGCTGAAAATCTCTCAGGCCGGTGATCAGCCGCAACATTTCACGGTAAAGCGTTTCCGGTTGGCTACTTTCCTGCTGGATAAGATGGTCCAGCGTGGCCAGAGCGGGGCGTAACTGCAGTAATCGCAGGAACTGGCCCATTTCCCGGCTGCCCATATCAGCGATGTCGCCGTAGCTGTTGCGCTGCTGAGACAGCTGGCGAACCCGGGCAGACAGCAGATCGCGGATCCGTGCCATCCAGGCCTGCAACTGCTCACTGCCCTGCAACGTCACCACAGGTGGAACATAGCTTTCCACCTGGGCGTAACGGCCATCCCCCTGCTGCTCAAAGCTGGCCAGCCGAAACGCAGAATAATGCTCGCGGCTTTCATCACCCCGCAGCAGGGACAGATTCGGTTTTCCGACAATGATTTCGCGGGTACGGGAGGGATCGTGTTCATCCGCCACTTCCTGATAGTCCGC
>NZ_JBNPEC010000059.1:0-11003 GCF_051117345.1 Alcanivorax sp. | reverse complement strand
AGACCTCACTGACGGTAATGCTGTTTGTGTTCTCTGCGCTGCAGATTCGCCAGGGGCAACATGCTGATTGACGAACGGTTCGAGGTCGAAACACCGGAAGGGGCCATGCTCAGCCTGTCCCTGGCCGGCCCGGTGACCCGGGCCATGGCCTATGGCATCGACCTCACCCTTCGTTTGTTGATCTTTGCGATACTGGCCTTTGTGCTCAGCCTGCTCGGCAAAATGGGCATCGGCCTGTTGCTGATCATCGGCTTTGCCCTGGAATGGTTTTACCCCACCCTGTTCGAAGCCCTGCGCCATGGCCAGACGCCAGGCAAGAAAGCCATGGGCATTGCTGTCGTTCACGCCAACGGCAGCCCCCTCAGTTTCAACGGCAGCCTGATCCGCAATCTGCTGCGCACCGCCGATGCCTTTCCGCTGTTTTACCTGCTGGGTTTCGTCACTACCCTGATCAGCCCCCGCTATCAGCGCCTGGGAGATATGGCGGCCAATACCCTGGTTGTTCATATCGAAAAAACCGAGACCACCCGCAAGCAACATAACGGCCCGACCAATCCACCGGACTGGCCGCTCAGCTCCCAGGACCAACTGGCCCTGCTGGCTTTCCACGAACGCCAGGACCAGTTTTCCGAAGCCCGCCAGCAGGAGCTGGCACAGTTGGCATTCCCGGAATTGAGCCCACCACTGGCACTGCAACGTCTGCGATCGGTGACCCGTTACCTGCTTGAGGGAGCCCAATGAAACAGGCTCGCTTCGAACAACAGTACCGCTCCCTATGGGACTCCCTGGAACAGCAACTGGATCAACTGGAGGCACTGCGGGTATCACGCAAGAAGCGCCTGCCGCTGGACAGTTTCGTGGCGGATTACCGCCAACTCTGCCATCAACTGGCATTGGCCCGGGAGCGCACCTACAGCCTGGAACTACAGCAATACCTGAACAATCTGGTGCTACGTGCCCACCGTCAGCTGTACCGCTACAACCCGCCCCTGGCGGATCGCATCGGCGAATTCTTTGCCAGTGGGTTTCCCGGTGCCGTTCGCCGGCAATGGAAATGGCATCTGATCAGCGCGCTCAGCTTTATTCTCTCCATCACGCTTGCCTGGGCGCTGGTGCAACAACAACCGGAGATGGTCTACACCGTGGTGGACGAAGCCATGCTCTCGGAGCTGGAGCTCATGTATCAGCCGGAGGAGTCTGCCAGCGCCGACATCCATGCCGGACGTGAGGGCGAGGATGACGTGCTGATGTTCGGTTATTACATCAAGAACAACATCGGCATTGCCTTCCGCACCTTTGCCGGCGGCCTGCTGCTGGGCGTGGGCGCCATTTTTGTCATGCTGTTCAATGGCAGTTTCTTTGGCGCCATCGCCGGCCACCTGATCAACACCGGCAGCCACGAGGCCTTCTTTACCTTTGTGATCGCCCACGGCGCTCCGGAACTCACCGCCATCGTGCTGGCCGGGGGCGCAGGGCTGCGACTGGGCTGGTCGATTATCGCACCGGGCCAATGGTCACGACTGGATGCCCTGCGCCTGGCCGCTCGGGATGCGTTGCCAACCATGTACGGGGTATTCACCCTGCTGCTGCTGGCCGCTTTCATCGAAGCCTTCTGGTCGCCCAGGGACTTCGCACCCACCATAAAATACAGCGTCGGTGCCGCCTGCTGGGCACTGCTTTATCTCTATCTTTTCTTCGGGGGACGTCAACGTGGAGCTGGAAAAGGCTAGCGCCCGCCTGGCACCGCGTAGCCCCTGGCAGGCGGTGGACCTGGGCACAAAACTGTATCGGCACTGGGCCGCACCGGTGCTGTGGGTATGGCTGGCGTTCACGCTGGTACCTTTCGGGCTATTACTGGGCTGGTCGCTGCTGGCAGACACCCTGTGGCCGCTGTTCCTGTTCTGGTGGCTCAAGCCACTCTGGGAGCGTCCGTTACTTGCCTGGTACAGCCATGCCCTGTTTGCGGAAACCCTGACCCTCAAGCAACTGTTCCAGCGCTGGCGCCATTACGCCCTGCCGGGCCTCGCCAGCCAGCTCACCTGGCGACGTTTCAGTCCGGCCCGCAGTTTCAACACCTGCGTCTGGCAGCTGGAGGGCGCCAAAGGGGAACAACTCAGCCAGCGCTTGCGGGCGCTGAACAGCTACCCCTCCAACCGGGCCGGCATCATGACCATCGTGGTGCTGCATCTGGAGCAGTTCATGGCCATGGGGTTGATGGTACTGCTTTACACTCTGGTGCCCTGGCAGTTCAGCCTGGAATGGAGCGACTGGTTCTACGATCAGGGCGCCCTGCAGATGGCCATTGCCAGTGCCACCCTGTACCTGGTCATGTGTGTCACCGAACCACTCTATGTGGCCTGTGGCTTTGCCCTCTATCTGAACAAGCGCACCTGGCTGGAAGGCTGGGACCTGCAACTGGGCCTGACCCGTCTCGGCCGTCACCGGGCAACCCGCAGCGGTGCCACCGTGCTGATGCTGCTGGCTCTGTTGCTGCCGCTGCCGAAACCGGCAACGGCAGAGCCCGTCCCCCGCAATGAAGAGCAACAACAGGTCATCGAGCTGCTGGCCGGCCCGGACTACATGCCCTTCGAAGAGCGCACCGAACGGCAATGGAAAAACCAGGACGACGACAGCAACAGCTGGCTGGAAGAGTTCTGGAAGCACTTCTTCGATAATCTGGACGATGATGACCAACCGGACTCCTCCTCAAGCCCCTTCGACATCCCCGATGCCGTACTGTGGATACTGTTCTGGACCCTGTTCGCCGGGCTGGCGATCTGGCTGCTGATCAAGGTCATGGATCAGTTGGGGCTGGGAAGCCGCAATCGGGATAACACCCCGGTGATCCCCACCCATGTGGCCGGCATGGATATTCGCCGCCAAAGCCTGCCGAAGAACCTGCGCGAAGCCACGGAACAAGCTCTCGGTGCCAACGACATTCGCCTGGCTCTGTCACTGATGTTGCGCAGTGCCCTGGCCAACCTGCTGCGCCGCTATCCGGTGGTACTGGCCGCCGGCAGCACCGAGCAGCAATGCCTGCGTAACCTCAAGGCCGCCCATGGTGAACCCTTGCCGATTCTCTATCTGCAACGCCTGATCCAGGCCTGGATCAGCACTGCCTGGGCCCATCGTCCGGTGGACGCCGATACGGTGCGTACCCTGCTGGCTGACTGGGAACAGATCAGCGTAGAGGAGGCGGCCCATGCGTAGAAAGCTGCCCTGGCTGGGCGCCCTGCTGGTGGTGGCGCTGATGATCGCCTACTACGCACTTACCGAACCGGTTACCGTCATCCAGCGCGCCGCTCCGGACAGCGCCATTCAACGCAACCCCTACAGCGCCGCCCAGGACTGGCTGGCACAACGTGGCCAGCCCAGTGAACGGGTGCTCAGTGCCGCTGCCCTCTTTCCGTTGCCGGCACCAGACACCACCCTGATCATCGACAAGCAACGCGGCCTGCTTAACCACAGTCAGGTCCGCTCACTGCTGCAATGGGTGGAAGCCGGCGGCGAGCTGATCGTCGAGGCACGACCACTGCCCAAGTCCCGGGACGAAGATACCGCCACGGAAACGGACTGGCAGGACAACGACCCCCTGCTCTACAGCCTTGGCGTCACCGTCTGGAAAAGCGAACAGGAAACCGACGACGAAGAGCTGGATCCGTTTTTCGAATTGCTCGACGCGCTGCCTGCGTTCGCCGGCAATCCCCTGCAATACTGCCTGCTCACCGACAACGACGAACTGCGCGAAACCTGCGAGGCGCTGGCCTGCGAGGCCCCGCCACAACCGGAGCCCCTGCTGCTGCATGCCGGTGATGACCAGCCCTCCCGGCGTATTCAGCTGCACAGCCAGCATGTGCTCTGGCACGACAGCTGGAACGAGGAAGACGGTCCGGAAGCGTTTCTCCCCGAGTGGCCGGTGGAAGTGACCGCCTATGCGGACAACGATTACGGCAGCCAGCTAGTCCAGTTGTCCCTGGGTGACGGTCAGGTCACCGTGCTGACCGACCTGGGTCTGTGGAATAACCAGAATCTGCTTTATTTCGACCACGCCTGGCTGCTGGCATGGCTCACTGGCAACGAACCGGTCTGGTTCGTGCGCTCCGTTGCCATGCCACCACTACTGCAATGGTTATGGCTGCGCGCCCCGGAACTGGGCACCGCCCTACTGCTGCTTGTTGGCCTGTGGCTGTGGTCACGCATTCCCCGCCGCGGCCCGATTCAGCCGGTGGCTGAAGACAACAACCGGGACTACCTGCAGCATCTGCATGCCAGTGGCTATTTCCAGTGGCGCACCGAGCAGCAGAACACCCTGCTCACCGCCCTGCGCCAGCAAGCCCAGGCCCGACTCAACCGTTACCATCACCAGCGCCAGCAGGCCCTGGAACGTGCCGCCGCGCATCTGAACGTCACCGTGGCACAACTGGACCACGCGCTGACACAGCCCCCGGCAAACCGCGACCAGCTCACCCAGCAGGTGGCCCTGCTGCAAGCACTGAGGAGTGAAACATGACACAGCCCACCACCCTGGCCGACGCTGCCCGTCTGGCCAAGGATATTGAACACCACCTCAACCAGGTGCTGATCGGCCAGCGTCAGGTGGTTCGCGAAGTGCTGATCGCCCTGGTATCCGGTGGCCACGTACTGATCGAAGGGGTGCCCGGGCTTGGCAAGACCCTGCTGGTGCGCAGCCTGGGCAAGGTGCTGGAGCTGGATTTCAACCGCATCCAGTTCACCCCGGACCTGATGCCCACGGACGTGACCGGCCACGCCATGTACGACCAGAAAAGCGAACAGTTCCGCATTCGCCGTGGTCCCGCCTTCACGCAACTGCTGCTGGCCGATGAAATCAACCGGGCCCCGGCCAAGACCCAGGCCGCACTACTTGAAGTAATGCAGGAACGGCAGATCACCATCGAAGGCAAGGCATTCACCCTGAACGAACCCTACATGGTGCTGGCCACTCAGAACCCGCTGGACCAAGAAGGCACTTACCCATTACCGGAAGCCGAACTGGACCGTTTCCTGTTCAAGGTACTAATCGACTAACCGGACCACGCGGACGAAACCCGCCTGGTGAACATGGTGCTGGATGGCACCATCCGCGCCAGCCTGGATGTGGAAAGCCTGAGTCCGGTCACCGATGCCGCCGGCCTGAAAGCCATGAAGACACTCAGTGACAGCGTACTGATTGACGACGAAGTGCTCGACTATGCCCTGCGTATCGTGCGCGCCACCCGGGATTTCAGCGGCCTGAGCCACGGCGCCAGCCCCCGCGCCAGCATCGCCCTGGCCCGGGCCAGCCGGGTGCAGGCCCTGTTTGAAGGCCGCGATTTTGTCACCCCGGATGATGTTCAGCAGGTGGCCCGCCCGGTGCTGCGACACCGTATTCAGCTCAGTGCTGATGCGGAAATCGAAGGCCAGACCCCGGAAACCGCCCTGGGTCGACTGCTGGAACAGGTGGAAGCGCCGAAGCAATGAAGCCGGCGCCGCGTCTTCTCCTGCTCGCCGCCCTCTGGGCGCTACTGGCCCTGCCGTTGCTGGTCATACCCGGCATGCTAGCCGTGGCCCTGTGGTGGGCGCTGGGCGGCCTGACCCTGGTGATTGCCCTGCTGGACCTGTGGCACGCCCGCCGCCTGCCCGCCCCGCAGGCACAGCGGGAGCTGCCCACCGCCCTGTCGGTGCAGCAGCCGCATCCCGTGCGGGTGCGAGTCACCTCGGCAAGCCTGCCGGACAGTGTGGAATTGGCCGACCAGCACCCCGGTGACGATCCCCACACCGGCCTGCCAGCCACCCTGACGCGGGCCAAAGCAGAACTGACCGAGCTGACCTATCACTACCGGCCCAGCCGCCGCGGCCCGGTACAGTTCGGCGATCTGGTGTTCTGGTTCCCCAGCCGCCTGAAGCTGTGGCAGGTGCGCAAGGTGTGCCACGCCGCCTGCACCGTGCCGGTGTACCCGGATTTTTCCCGGCTCAGCCACACCGGTCTGGATGCCAACCATGCCCACCTGCTCACCGGCACTCGCCTGCAACCGCGCCGCGGCGAAGGCATGGAGTTTCATCAGCTACGCGAATATCACCCCGGTGACAGCCTCCGGCAGATCGACTGGAAGGCCACTGCGCGCCGCCGCAGTCTGATCAGCCGGGAATATCAGGATGAGCAGAATCAACAGGTGCTGGTGATGCTCGATGGCGGGCGCCGCCTGGGGATGCCGGTGGGCTCGCTGACCGGCTTCGACCACGCGCTTAACGCTGCCCTGCTGCTGGCCTGGAGCGCCCTCAAGCAAAAGGACAAGGCCGGCGCCATGCTGTTTTCCGGCGACCAACCTCGCTGGCTGCCGCCAGTGCAGGGCCAGCAGGGCATCAACCACCTACTCAACGGGCTCTACGACCTGCACCCCAGCCAGCATGCCAGCGACTTCAGCCTGGCCGCCCGGCAACTGGTCCGCCGCAGCCGCCGCCGCGCCCTGGTGGTGCTGGTCACCCGCCTGCAGCAGGAAGATCTGGACGACCTGATGAGTGCCGTGTCGCTGTTGCGTCGCCACCATCTGGTACTGATTGCCGACATGCTGCTGCCTGAACAGGAACAACTGGCCCGCCAACCGGTGGGCAACGATTTTGATCAGGCCTTGCAGGTCTGTGCCGACGCTCAGGAACAGCAAGCCCGCCATGACCTGCACACCCGCCTGCGTCATGCCGGGGCTCTGGTCACGGCAACCACACCACAACAGATGCCGGCGCAGCTCAACAACCTGTACCTGATGCTGAAACGCAGCGGACGACTTTAAGAGCAGTGAATAGTTAACAGTGAACAGTTAATAGCTCGCGCCAAGAGTGAGCACAATCTGCAACGAAAGAGGCCGCGCCCATGATTTGAGCGCGGCCTCTTTCGTTGCAACACCAGAAAGCCCGGTCGCGTCGCTGTTCACTATTCACTGAAACGCTTCAGTCCGCTGATCAAGGGCAATTGAAAACCTCGACAAGCCCTTCTTCCAAAGAAATCGATTTCCGACCGTAGAATTCTGCCAGGGTCTGACACCAGCGCCGGGGACGCTCGGGAAGGCCATTTATCACTAGGGAAAGCGCCTTGCTATGCACCTGCTCGGCAAACGCGCCCTCTTCCCCCGCCTCCCCATCCAGATTATCCAGTGACACCCGGAAGGGGTGACCGCACGCCGCACAGAACAGGGCTTCATAGGCCTGGGGTAATACTTCTACCCGGGTGAACTCTGCTTGCTGCTCGGCATTGCGCCCATCCGGGGCATACCAGTAACCATAATCTTCCTGCTGTCGACGCACCGGACCGGCCACGCACCAGTGGGCAATCTCGTGCAGGGCGCTGCGGAAGTAGTCACGGGTATAACAGATACGATGGGGGTTGCCCGGGCGATACACGGGTTCTTCCCCACCGCCTTCCAGCACGGTGGTGTGGGAATGAAAAAAAGTGGCCCTAAACAGTCTGTCCAGGTCGTCGCTACGGTGCCCCCGGACAGCGCTTTGCGGTATGGTAGCCGCCTTTGTTTGGCCCTGTGGTTTACCGCCAAGATCACCCATAAGATTCGTCGCGCCTATGTCATCCCGTCGTCAGGAGCTCGTCGCCCAGCTCACACTTGCCCTGCCCATTCTCGGCGGCCAGTTGGCCCAGACCGCCAACGGCTTTGTGGACACCATGATGGCAGGCCGGGTCAGTGCCAATGATCTGGCGGCAGTGGCAGTGGGCGCCAGCATCTGGGTGCCCCTGTTCCTGTTCATGACCGGCGTGCTGATGAGCGCCACGCCGATTCTCTCCCGCCATCTCGGCGGCGAAGCTTACCATCGCATCAACCCGCTCGCCCAGCAGGGCATCTGGCTGGGACTGGGGCTGGGGATTCTCTGCGCCCTGATCCTGCGCAGCATCGCCCCGGTGCTGGTATGGATGGACGTGGACCCGGCCATTCGCCCGCTGGTCAGTGGCTATCTGGATGCGCTCAGCTGGGGCATGCCCGGCGCCGCTCTGATGCTGGCCATGCGCAGCTACACGGAATCCATGAACCACACCCGCCCGGTGTTGCTGTTCAGTGTGATCGGGCTGCTGATCAATATTCCCAGTAACTATGTGCTGATTTACGGCAAGCTGGGCTTCCCCGCCATGGGCGGAGTCGGCTGTGGCTGGGCCACCTCCCTCGTGATGTGGTCCATGGCGTTGATGATGTTGTTCTACACCCATCGCCACCCGGTGTACCAGCATGCCCCACTGAATCTGCGCCGGCGCCACTTTGAAATGGCCAGTCTGGGGTACATGTTGCGTCTGGGCCTGCCGGTGGGGTTATCGATCTTTTTCGAGGTCAGCATCTTTGCCGTGATTGCCCTGTTGATTGGCAGCCTCGGCGCCCAGATCGTGGCCAGCCACCAGATCGCCCTGAATTTCACCTCGCTGATTTTCATGGTACCGCTCAGCTTTTCCCTGGCGGCCTCAGTCCGCGTGGGGCATGCCAGGGGGCGCAACGATGAACCGGGCCTTCGGCATGCGGTTCAGGTGGCACTCTGTATCACCACCGTGGTGGGCGTGACGGCAGCGACGGCGCTGGTGCTGGCAAGAGGCTGGATTCCCCATATCTATACCAATAACCGGGACGTGATCGAACTGGCCACCTATCTGTTGCTGTTCGCGGCGTTATACCAGGTCTCCGACGCCCTCCAGGTATGCGCCAACGGTTGCCTGCGCGGCTTTGAGGACACCGCCTGGCCGATGATCATGACCCTGTTCGCCTACTGGGGTGTGGGCCTGCCTCTGGGTTACGGCCTGGGCCTGACCCACTGGTTTGGCGAGCCCATGGGCCCGGCAGGCTTCTGGATCGGCCTGGTAGCCGGTCTTACCGTGGCGGCCATTCTACTGGGCTGGCGACTGCGCTGGCGGATGCAGCAAACCTTGTCACCGACCCACTGACGTCTTTTCTGTTTTACCACAGAGGACACAGAGATCACTGAGGAAAAATCCTGAACAATCATTCTCTGTGTTCCCTGTGGCCTCTGTGGTGAAAACGCTTTTGCCATGCAATGAAACAGGTGCCTAACGTTCGAAAACAGGCACCTGTAGCAGCCTTCGATAATAACTGTCGGTCAACCAGGGCCGTCCGCTCAACAGATGATTGAGGTACCAACGCTCCGGCTTCAGGTTATCCGCCTGCCAGTCCGGGTTGGCAATGTAGACCCAGGTCGATATCTCGCCTGCCCCCGTCAGCACCGGCAGGCATTCACGCCGGTAGCGAACCGGATGCCCTTCATAGGGGTCCATCCGCTCGATTTCCCGGTGATCACACAAGCGATACAGCACCCCTTCCACCATGCCGTCCATCGGCACAATGTTGGCGTAGGCGATGCCCTGCTTGCCATGGGCCCGCTTGTTGAATGCCAGGGTCCAGCCATCCAGCCGCGCCGCCATGGATTCCCGGTAGCGCATGCCTCGCACCGCCATGCGGCCCGGGTTCATGTTCGAGCCATAGGCAAAATAATACTCACTCTGCACAGGCGCCTCCTGGCAAAAATTCGGTTAAAAGCCGGTTATCTGCACTGGCTTGCATGGCCGGCCCGTACAGGCTAACGTGAATTAACGGGCCGTGCAGAACGAACACTGTGTGTCGGGCTGGCGGCGCCAAGGACTTGTACCGGGAGGTGCCCATGACCCAGGCTCACCGGCAACACCCTGGCGGGAACAATGTGGTTCCCTTCTCTCCACGCCGCAAAGCGGCACAGCCCCCCATTTTGCGTCTTTCCCCGGAATACGATGGCATTGAGCTGTTGTACGCCAATGATCATCACCCGGATAAACTCTTCTCCCTGAAAATTCTGGCCTGGGCTCGTCTCGCCAATGGCGACACCGTGGCCATGGTTCCCTGGCTGAAAGAACCGGTGACCGCCATGGCACTGGCTGACCCTCTTAACGGTCGCTGGGAAGGCTACCGCCTGCCGGAAAGCGATTACCTGTTCATTGATGCCCCAGAGCACAAGGTCCAGGAGCTGGATGCGGCGGTGGACTTCTTTGGCAAACCCCAGCCCGGCCACCAGATGATTCAGGAAATCCCCGATACCATCGGCACCCACGCGGTATTTTCCCAGGATGATTTCCACACCATCAGCCTGATGGAGGTGGTGAGCTGGCGACTGTCCGCCGACGGCACCCTGGCCGCCATGGTCGCCGATGAAAGCGACGCCATGGAAACCCCGGTACTCCCCGGCGCCAAGTGCCTGATCCGGGCCCAGCAACTCCCGGACTTCCGATACTTCTTCCAGCACGGCATCGCCAACAAACTCAAGGAAAGAGACCCGGAGGCGCTGGCGGCGGTAGCGATGTTGGCAAGGAGTTAAAAGGCAGTTAATAGTTAACAGTGAATAGTGAACAGTTACGCGGATTGATCCGTGAGTTAATCCACACGCAAGAGGCCGCGCCCATGGCTTGAGCGCGGCCTCTTTGCGTTCAACTTTCAATGCGCCTGGGCGCGCAACTATTCACTATTAACTATTCACTATTAACTGTTCACTGTTCACTGCTTCTTCCGTATCCAATAAACCCAAAGCTCCCCCTCCTGCTCCTGCCCCAACAAGGTATGGCCAAGGAACTGGCAGAATTTGGGGATATCCCGTTCGGTGGACGGGTCGGTGGCGCGAACTTCCAGGACTTCGCCGGGGGCCATGTCGCGCACCTTGTTGTGCAACATCATCACCGGTTCCGGGCAAAGCAGGCCGGTGGCGTCGAGGTGGTGTTGGGCGTCATGGCTCATGGAATTACCTTTTGTGGGTTGCCATCAATGGGCGCTTGCCAGAAAAAGGCGGCCATTATAACGGCTGTGCAGAGAATCGCAGCCAACAGGAAATGGCTGGCATAGCCCAGCCAGGCAGCACTGAAGCCACTCGCGAGGGTGAAGGCGCCCACCGCAAACAACTGCACTGACGCCTGCATGGGGTACTCCCTACCCTCATGGCCGCTGCGGCAGTAGTCCATCATCAACACAAACAGGGCCACGGTAGAG
>NZ_JBNPEC010000117.1:0-11121 GCF_051117345.1 Alcanivorax sp. | reverse complement strand
GCCCAGGTCGCGGGCCAGGTTGACGCCGTCGGCCACGCCCTTGCCGATCTTGCTGGCCTTGCTCAGGGCGGCATCCTTTTCCGCATGCCAAAAGGTCCATTTGTTCAGTTTGCTGGCCGGCGCCGGTTTGCTGCGGTACTGGTCGAAACGGTAGGTGCTTTCTTCCGCCACGCGAGTGCCTTCACGGGCCTGCCATTCCAGGCTCTTTGGCAGATCGCCGTCGAGCAGCCAGAGTGCGTGCTTGACCGGGGCCTTGCTGACTGCCTTCACAGTGTTACGCAGCAGATCCTGCCACTGCTGGTCGGAAAGCTGCTTGTCGCCTCGGCCAACCAGCAGCAGGCGTGCGGCGGCCAGGCCTTCCGGCTGATGTAGCCAGCACATCTGGCCTTTGCTGCCGTCAAAATCGCCGGCCTTGATGAAACGGGTAAGCTGGTCGCGGGTGCTCTCCGGCAGCGTCTCGGGGAGATCGCCGTTCTTGCCCAGCACCAGAATCAGTGCGTCGGCTTTGAATTTGTCCAGGGACCTGTTGCTCACTGCGAAATCCATGCTGTCTCCAAATCAATCAAGGTATGGCACGCGGCAAAAGGGCTTGCCGGTGCGGAAAACAGGGAAATATTGGGCTGTTCGGCGGCTAAACGCAATCGGCCCCAGCCGGCAAGACCGATCATTTACTGGCGAAATCATCGGTGTCACGGGTATTTCCCTGCGCATCATTATCACCTTGGCCGGCCAGTCAGTTACACTAGAGCCCATTCACTGCTGCCGCAGGTGCCAGAGGGTTCGGTTGCCCGCGCGGTATGTATCGCCACCGCAGGCTTTCATGCGCTGCCTTTATCAGGTGTCGGTGCCTTTTTGCAGACAAGAATGAGTGGGCCAGCCCTTGATTCTTCATCGTTATATTAACCGACAAGTTTTCCTGACCACCGTCATGGTCACCTTTATTCTGGTGATGGTGCTGGTCAGTGGCCGCTTTATCAAATATCTCGCCGAGGCCGCCGCCGGTGAAATCGCCGCCGACGCCCTGTTTCTGGTGATGGCGTTCCGGATGCCGGAATTCCTGCAGATGATCGTTCCACTGAGTCTCTATATCGGCCTGTTGCTTGTGCTCGGGCGCATGCACATGGATAACGAGATGGTGGTGCTGCAGGCTGGTGGTCAGGGCAATGGCCGGATCGTCCGTTCGCTAATAGTGCCGATTCTCATGGCCACCACTCTGGTGGCCATGTTTTCCCTCTATGTGACGCCGCGTGGGGATGCGGAAGTGAACCGCATCTTTGAAGAGCAGAAAGACCGCTCGGTGCTGGAACTCCTCACTCCCGGACGCTTCCATGTAAAGGGCTCCAGTAATACCCAGCGCGCCACCTATGCGGAACAGATGAACCGGGAAAAAGGCGTGCTGGAAAATGTGTTTGTGGCCGACGCCCGTTTCCAGGCCCGGGGGGAAGCGGACCGTCTGCTGACGGTATGGGCCAAGAGCGGCAAGCTGGTGCAGGAAGACGGTATCAGCTATTTGCTGCTGACAGAGGGTTTTCAGTACCAGGGCAAGCCGGGCCAGAGTGACTACAAGGAAATCGGCTTCAAGGAGGCGCGGGTACGGATTGGCAAGGAGCGGACCGACAGTCGCCCCCCCAAGGTACGCGGCCGTCCCACTCCGGCGCTGATTGACGAGCGCGACAGTAATCACGATGCCATGGCCGAATTGCAATGGCGTATTTCCCTGATTCTTACCGTGCCGATCATGGCGTTGGCAGCGATTCCTCTGGCTCGGGTCAACCCGCGGCAGGGGCGCTTTTACCGGCTGATCCCGGCGGTGCTGGGCTACATGCTGTATGTAGGCATGCTGTTGGTGACGCGCAGTGCCATTGAGGACCATGAGGGTGTGCTGCCCTGGTATCTGCATACCGGCTGGGTGCACCTGACGGCTGTGGTAGTGGTGTTTCTGTTGTATTTCGGTGGGCGGATTTTCCGCCGCAGGAGGCCGGCGTGAGACTGTTGAAACGCTACTTCTGGCGAGCGGTGCTGATCCCCACGTTGGCCATTCTGGGCATTATCGTCGGCCTGGATTGTCTGTTCGGTTTTATCTATGAGCTGGAAGGTCTGCGCGGGGATTACCAGGCCATGCAGGCGCTGCAATTTATTCTCACGACAACGCCGCGCCGGGTGCATGAATATCTGCCTATGGCGATCTTGCTGGGCACGTTGATTGGCCTGGGCTTGCTCGCCAACAGTGGTGAATTGTCGGTGATTCGGGCTTCCGGTGTGTCCACGCTGAAGGTGAGCTGGCTGGTGCTGCGTCCGGTTTTCCTGCTGATTCTGTTGTCCATTCCGCTCGGCGAATACCTGACCCCTTACTCGGAGCAGGTGGCCCAGAGTAATCGCTCCATGGCCGAGGGCGGCGGTGAGGCGTTGCGTTCCAAATACGGCTATTGGCACCGGGAAGGCCCGGAGTTTATCCATATCAATGCGGTGCAGCCCAACGGCGTGCTCCACGGCCTTACCCGCTATCGTTTTGATGACAACCACAAACTCACGGAAACCCAGTTTGTGGAGAGAGCTATCTACCAGGGAGATTACTGGTCGCTGGAGGGGGTCAAGGGAACCCGGCTTTCCGACGAAGGCACCGAAATCTTCAGCCGCGATAGCGCCGAGTGGCAAACCAAATTGACGCCGCAATTGCTTAGCATCGTGGTGCTTGAGCCGGATCATCTGGCCATGGCCAAGTTGCTGGAGTACACCGATTACCTGAAGCGCCAGGGGCTGGAAACCGCCGATTACATGCTCAGTTTCTGGCAGAAGTTGTTCATGCCGCTGGCTACCATCGGCATGGTGCTGATCGCCATTTCCTTTGTGTTTGGCCCCTTGCGCGAAGTGACCATGGGCCTGCGCCTGACGGCGGGGATCGTGGCAGGTCTGATCTTCCATTATGGCCAGCAGTTTTTTGGTCAACTGTCGCTGGTGTTTCACACCGAGCCACTGATGGCTGCAGTAGTGCCACCGGCGCTGTGTCTGATCCTGGGGATTTGGTTGCTGCAACGGGTACGATAATAATGACAATCTGGAGGGGGCAGGGACGCACCCACAAAGGGCGGCGGCCTGCCAATGAGGACACCCTGGTGTGCCGGGATGGCGACGGTCTGTGGGCAGTGATCGATGGCATGGGCGGCCATGATGCCGGTGATCTGGCCGCTACCATTATTCGTGAGTCCCTCGATGCTGTGGCGCTAGGAGGCAGTATCGCCCATCGGCTCCTGGCCGTGGAATCCGCCCTGCTGACCGCTAACCACGCCATTCGTCATCACGCCGCCTTGCACCTGCGCAGCAAGCCCATGGGGGCCACCGTGGTGGTGCTGTTGATTTACCGGGATGAAGCCGCGGTGCTGTGGGCCGGCGATGCCCGGCTCTACCGCCATACCGGCCAGGGCACTGTGCTGCTCACTCGTGACCATACCCCGGTGCAGGCCCTGGTCGACGCGGGTGAGATTGATGAACGTCAGGCCATGACGCACCCCCGAGCCCATGTGATTTACCAGGCCATCGGCAATGGCGACAAGCTGGAACTGGAGCAGGCGCGTTTCGATATTTCAGCGCACCAGCAGTTTCTGCTGACCTCCGACGGCGTGCATTCGGTGCTGACAGTGGACCAGCTGGGGCAGCTGATGGCGGAGGGGGCCAGCGAATCCGCTATCCTCAAGGCTGCGCTCAATGCCGGCAGCCAGGATAATGTGACAGCGGTAAAAGTGTCCGCTGATGGGCGCAGTGAATAGACAAATATCTCTCTGAGGCTGGCAAAGCCGCCATCTGCTGGTATACTCGCGCCCCACTGCCAGAGTGGTGGAATTGGTAGACGCGACGGATTCAAAATCCGTTGCCTTCACGGGCGTGCCGGTTCAAGTCCGGCCTCTGGTACCAAACGAATAAAAAAGCCCGCTTAGTGCGGGCTTTTTTATGGGCGCTGCATGCACAGGCTTGTCGCCAAATGCACAATCGCCCGACGCTGAATGGGAGTGACCTGATGGAACAGCTGCAACCTGCCGGTTTGCTGAAACGTCTTATGGCGCTGGTTTATGACGGCTTTCTGGTGCTGGCGCTGTGGTTCGTGACCGCCGGCCTCTTTGTGCTGGTGTATCCTCACACCGGTTTGCCGGAGGAGTCCATCAACGGCGTGACCCGTGCGGCCCCCGGTTACCTGAAAGGCATTCTGTTGCCCCTGTTGCTGGTGGAGACCTGGCTGTTTTATGCCTGGTTCTGGATGCGCGGCGGGCAGACGCTGGGCATGCGTGCCTGGCGGTTGCAGGTGCAGGATTATCGGGGTGGGCCGGTCAAATGGTGGCAGACCGTGGTCCGCTTTCTGGGCGCCTGCGTTTCCTGGGCGCTATTCGGCGCCGGCTATCTGGTGGTGCTGATCGCACCGCATCAGACCTTGCACGATCGTCTGTCCGCCACTGCCACGGTGGAGTTACCGAAGAAACGCAAAGGTTCCTGACCCGGAAAATGCGTGCAGGCTCGTCCCCTGCGGCGGGGTTGCTAGGCAAGGCCTGCCGCGGGTTACGGTTTTTTCCTCGCTGGATAGCAGGTATCCTTGCCACCCCTTATAGCTTCCGTGCCGGTACAGTACGTGAACGTCGACGATTTTGATTTTGATCTCCCTGATGGGCTGATTGCCCGTCATCCTCCCGCCGAGCGCCGTGATGCCCGCCTGTTGGCGCTGACCCGGGATGCCCTCCGGCATCAGAAATTCCCGGATCTGCTCTCCCATGTGCGCCCTGGTGATCTGCTGGTTTTCAATGACACCCGGGTGATTCCGGCCCGCCTGTTTGGCCAGAAGGAAAGCGGCGGCAAGGTGGAGGTGCTGATTGAGCGGGTGGTGGATGACCACGAGGCCCTGGCCCATGTGCGTGCGTCCAAGTCGCCGAAACCGGGCTCCTGGCTGCAGTTCGACGATGGCGTGCGCGCCCAGGTAACCGGTCGCCGCGATGCCCTGTTCATGCTCCAGTTTCATGGTTGCGACACCTTGTTGGGCGCGCTGGAGCGTATTGGTCATGTGCCCTTACCGCCGTATATCGACCGGCCCGATGAAGCCGGGGACATGGAGCGCTACCAGACGGTCTATGCCCGTGAACCGGGTGCGGTAGCGGCCCCCACAGCGGGCCTGCATTTTGACGATGAGATGCTGGCGGCCCTGGAGCAGCACGGGGTGGATATCGGCTTCGTCACCCTTCATGTCGGTGCAGGCACGTTTCAGCCGGTGCGGGTGGACAAGGTGGAAGATCACCACATGCACAGTGAGCGTTATCAGATTCCCGACTCACTGGTGGAGCAGGTGGCGCAGGCTCATGGCCGTGGCGGCCGGATTGTGGCGGTTGGCACCACCGCGCTGCGCGCACTGGAAGCGGCCAGCCAATCGGGCGGTCTGGGTGCCGGGCAGGGGGAGACCGACATCTTTATCTATCCAGGCTACCGGTTCCGCCTTGTGGATTGTCTGGTAACCAATTTTCACCTGCCCAAATCCACCTTGCTGATGCTGATCAGCGCCTTTGCTGGCCGCGACCGGGTGATGGCGGCCTACCAGTCGGCCATCGACGCGCAATACCGTTTCTTTAGTTACGGCGATGCCATGTTTATTGAGCGGGTGGATGTGCCTCCCGCAGAGGGGCTCTGAATGTCTCGAATGCAGTTTTCTCTCAGCACCACCGATGGTGCCGCGCGGCGTGGGCAGATCACGTTCCCGCGCGGCACCATCCAGACACCGGCGTTCATGCCGGTGGGCACCTATGGCACCGTCAAGGGGATGCTGCCCAGGGATCTGGCGGATACCGGCGCTGAAATCTGCCTGGGCAATACCTTCCACCTGATGCTGCGTCCCGGCACGGAAGTGATTGAAGCTCACGGCTCCCTGCATGGTTTCATGCAGTGGGACAAGCCGATCCTCACCGATTCCGGCGGCTTTCAGGTGTTCAGCCTGGGCGACATGCGCAAGATTTCCGAGCAGGGGGTGGTGTTCAAGAACCCCATCAATGGCGATCGGGTGGAGCTGACCCCGGAAAAGGCCATGCAGGTGCAGCGCTCCCTGGGCAGCGATATCTGCATGATCTTTGACGAATGTACCCCGTTCCCTGCCACCGAACAGCAGGCCCGGGATTCCATGCAGCTGTCCCTGCGCTGGGCCCAGCGTTCAAAAGAGGCCCATGAGGGTAATGATGCGGCCTGTTTCGGCATCGTCCAGGGTGGCATGTACGACAACCTCCGCCAGGAATCCCTGGCCGGGCTGGTGGATATCGGTTTTGACGGTTATGCCATTGGCGGTCTCAGTGTCGGCGAGCCCCAGGAAGAGATGCTGCGCACTTTGGGTGCCATCGCCCCGCATATGCCTGAAGACCGCCCCCGTTACCTTATGGGTGTGGGCAAGCCGGACGACATCGTTGAGGCGGTCCGCCGCGGTGTGGACATGTTCGATTGCGTGATGCCCACCCGTAATGCCCGCAACGGGCACCTGTTTACCGCCGAAGGTGTGGTAAAAATTCGCAACGCCAAACACCGTCACGATCTGGCTCCCCTGGAGTCTGATTGTGACTGCTATACCTGCGAGCATTTCTCGCGCAGCTATCTGCATCATCTGGATCGCTGCAACGAAATGCTGGGCTCCCAACTCAATACCATCCACAACCTGCGTTATTATCAGCGCCTGATGGCTGGATTGCGGGGGGCCATTGAAGGGGGTACATTGTCCGCCTTTGTGGACGACTTCTACGCAGCGCGAGGCCAGACTACGCCAGCGCTGTAGCTATTTATCGATTGGAGTATTCAATGAACATCGCAATGCGTTCCCTCCTGGCCCTGTTGGCCACCGCCCTGATTTCCCCGGCTTACGCTGCTGCGCCTGCAGGCCCTGGTGGTGTGGAACTGATCATGCTGGTGGTGATGATGGTGGTGTTTTACTTCTTCCTGATTCGTCCGCAGCAGAAGCGCGCCAAGGAACACAAGAACCTGGTGGAAAGCCTGAGCAAGGGTGATGAAGTGGTCACCAGCGGCGGCATTCTGGGTCGGATCACCAAGGTCACCGATGACTTCGTGGTAGTGGAAATCAGCAATAACCTGGAAATCAAGCTGCAGAAAGGTAGCGTCCAGGCGACCCTGCCCAAAGGCACCATGAAGTCCATCTAAAAACAACGGTCAGCCCCGTCGAGTACGGGGCTTTTTGCAGGCTAATTGATGCCTGTATTGTCAAGGGATTGAAGGCGCAGCGCCTTCAATACCCAGCTCAAAGGACCGGCAACACCGGAAAGAACTATGACCCGCTACCCCCGCTGGAAATTTTTCCTGTTAATGGCTGCGCTGATTGTCTGCGGCCTTTATGCGCTCCCCAATCTGTATCCTGATGCGCCTGCCATCCAGATCAGCCATGCCGAAGCCGGTGGCGAAGTCACCGATGTGGCACGTCAACGAGTGCTGGGCGCCCTGGAAAATGCCGGCCTCAGCCCCGGTCCCGGCGAGAGCGTTGGCACCTCTCTGCTGGTACGCCTGAGCGATACGGAAGCGCAATTGCGTGCCCGGGAAATCGCCGCCAACCTGTTGGGTGATAACTATGTGGTGGCCCTGAACCTGGCAGCCACCACCCCGCAATGGCTGCGTGCCGTGGGCGCCAGCCCCATGAATCTGGGGCTGGATCTGCGTGGTGGGGTGCACTTCCTGCTACAAGTGGATATGGACGAGGTGGTGACCAGCCGCATGGAAGCCTGGGCGGGTAATGCCAAGCTGACCCTGCGCGATGCCGGGGTTCGCTACCGCAGTGTGGACGTTGATGGCACTACCATTACCGCAACCTTCGCCGATCAGGTGGCCGCCGATGCTGCCCGGTCGCCGTTGCGCCGGGCGCTGGACAAATTTGCCATGAAACCCGCCGGGGATAACCCGGAAGTGGTGCTGACACTGAACGATGCCGCGCTCAAGGAAATGCAGGACTATGCGGTGGACCAGAACCGCACCGCCCTGAACAAGCGGGTCAACGAGCTGGGTGTGGCCGAAGCGGTGGTGCAGCGTCAGGGTTCTGATCGCATTGTCGTGCAGTTGCCGGGGATTCAGGATGCCTCCCAGGCTCGCCGGATTCTCGGTCGTACCGCGACCCTGGAATTCCGTTTGGTGGATAACAGTGTGTCTTCCGCCCGCCTGCGCACCGGTGTGGCGCCGCCAGGGCTTGAATTCTTCCCCTTCAAGGGGCAGGAAGGTCGTATTGTCGCCCTGAGCAAATCCAAGATTGCCACCGGCGACCAGGTGATTGATGCGCGCATGGGCTTCGATCAGCAGAACGGCTCACCGGAGGTGAATGTGACCCTGGATGCGGATGGTGCCAAACGCATGCAGCGCATCACCGGCAAGAATGTGGGCAATCCCATGGGCGTGCTGTTCATCGAAACCAAGACCGATGTCAAAAAGGTCGAGGATGAGGATGGCAGCCTGGTGGACAAGATGATTAGTACTACCGACAAGTACGTGATCAACGTGGCCACCATTCAGGATACCCTGGGGAGTCGTTTCCGTATCACCGGTCTGGATAATCCGGCAGAGGCCTCTGAGCTGGCGCTGCTGCTGCGCGCCGGCTCCCTGGCGGCGCCGGTGAGCATCGTCGAAGAGCGCACCGTGGGGCCAAGCCTGGGGGCGGAAAACATTGAAGCCGGTCTCAAATCCATGGCGCTGGGCTTGGCCCTGGTACTGATCTTTATGGCGGTCTGGTACAAGGTGTTCGGGCTGGTGGCCAATGTGGCTCTGCTGGGTAACCTGGTAATCATCGTTGGAATCATGTCACTGATTCCCGGTGCCACCCTGACCCTGCCCGGTATCGCCGGTATTGTATTGACCGTGGGGATGGCGGTGGACGCCAACGTGCTGATCTTTGAACGAGTCAGGGAAGATCTTCGTCGGGGGTTGAAACCCCTCCAGGCCATTGAAGAAGGTTACGGTAAGGCCTTTACCACTATTCTGGATGCCAATATCACCACCCTGATCGTGGCGGTGATCCTGTTTGCTGCCGGTACCGGGTCGGTACAGGGGTTCGCGGTAACCCTGTTCATCGGCATTCTCACTTCCATGTTCACGTCTATCATTGGCACCCGTGCCATGGTGGAAATGATCTACGGTCGCGGTGCCCGTGCACCGGCCAAACTGAGTATCTGAGGCGGTGATGGCGATGAGTAAGGAAGAAATGAACATCAATTTCATGGCTGCCCGGAAACCCCTGGGCATCCTGTCCATTGCGCTGGTGGTCATCTCAGTGATTCTGTTGGTGACCCGTGGCCTGAACCTGGGCCTGGATTTCACCGGCGGTACCACCATCGTGGTAAAAAGCCCGGTGGATGTGGAGCTGTCCCAGACCCGGGCGGACTTGGCCGAGGCCGGTTTCGGTGATGCGGTGGTTCAGCATTATGGCTCGCCCAAGGAAGTGAATATCCGTGTGGCTCCCAAGGACAGCGTGGATGCGGACAAGATCGGTTATGTGGTGTTTGACGCGCTTGAGGCGGGCAATAGTGATCTGGAGTTGCTGAAGGTGGAGTTTGTCGGCCCGCAAGTGGGCGATGAACTGCGCGATGAATCCGGCACTGCCATGTTGCTGGCGCTGGGGCTGATGATGCTCTACGTCTGGTTCCGCTTTTCCAACAAGTTCGGGGTGGCCACTGTGGTGGCCCTGTTCCATGACGTGATCGTCGTGCTGGGTCTGTTTTCATTGCTGCAATGGCCGTTTGATCTGACGGTGCTGGCGGCGGTACTGGCGCTCATCGGTTACTCACTGAACGATTCCATCGTAGTGGCGGACCGGATTCGCGACGAGTTTCGCAGTACCCGTGACATGGATCCGCAATCCATTATCAATGGTGCGGTGAACCAGACAATGACCCGGACCATCAACACCTCGTTGACAACGTTGCTGGTATTGGTGGCATTGTTCTTCTTCGGTGGCGAAGTCATGAAATCGTTCTCCGAAGCACTGATCGTAGGTGTGATGGTGGGGACTTATTCTTCCATCTACGTGGTGACCAACATCCTGTTCATGATGAAGGTCGACAAGGAAGACTTCCTGATTCCGGAACCGGAAGAGCTGGATGAAACACCTTAAAAGCAGTTAAGAGTTAACAGTGAATAGTTAATAGCTGAAATCAGAAAAGCCGCGATTCGTCGCGGCTTTTTTGTGTCTGTAAGTCGAGAGGGTTTCGACGCCGCTGTAGGTGCGAGTCGCGAAAGGCAAAACCGGGTTTGTTTTTCGTGGCTCGCTTCTCGTGACTCGCACCTCGCCATTTAGCCGAAGTTCTGTTTTTTCATCCATGGGATGATGCGCTCAAAGGCTTCCTCAATCTGGTCCAGGGAGGTGGAATAGCTGATGCGCAAGGCGTGCTTGCCGGCCTCGCCGAAGGTGTCGCCGGGGATGGTGCAGACGCCGGTTTCGCGTAGCAGCTTCAGGGCCACGTTGGCGCCGTCCACCCCGTCCGGTAGAGACGGGAACAGGTAGAAAGCACCGTCCGGCTGATAGCCGGTCAGGTGCGGGGTCTGGCCCACCAGTTCTACCAGCCTATCCCGGCGGTGTTGGTATTCCGCCACCATGCCATCAATAAAATCATTGCTGCCACGCAGGGCGGCGACCCCGGCCCACTGGCAGGGGGTGTTGGCCACGGTGGTGGTGAACATATGGTAGCGCCGCAGTTTCTTGATGGCGCCCTGGCTGCCGATCAGCCAGCCGATGCGCATGCCGGCCATGGAAAACGTTTTCGAGAAGCTGCTGATGACCATGACATGATCCAGGTCGGAGCAGCAGGACAGCACACTGGGGTAATCCCGGCCATCGTAGATCAGATGGTCATAGACCTCGTCACTGATCACATGAATCCCCCGATAGGCTGCCTCTTCCACGATGGCTTCGATGGTCTCCCGTGGGTAGATAGTACCGGTAGGGTTGCTGGGGGAATTGAGTACCACGGCAAAGGTGTTTGGCCCCATGGCATCAATGACCTCTTGGGGATCGAGCTGATGGTTGTTCTCTGCGCGGGTGGCAATGGACTTTACGGTGCCGCCATTCATGCGGATCAGGGGACCGTAAAGCATGAAAGACGGATCCGGGACGATGAACTCCCGTCCGGG
>NZ_JBNPEC010000267.1:0-11196 GCF_051117345.1 Alcanivorax sp. | reverse complement strand
CTCTGTTCCTACAGGGGCGTTGTAGAGGGGGGGGGGGGGGGGCAGCGGCGCGGCCTGGGGCCGCGGGGGTTAGCCTGCGAAGTTGGGGAGGACGCCGGCGGCGACGGCGGAGCCGATGACGCCGGCTACGTTGGGGCCCATGGCGTGCATGAGCAGGAAGTTGTGGGGGTTGGCTTCCAGGCCCACCTTGTTGGCCACACGGGCGGCCATGGGTACGGCGGAGACGCCGGCGGCGCCGATGATGGGGTTCACCGGGTGGTGGCTGACGCGGTTGAGCAGTTTGGCCATGAGCACGCCGGTGGCGGTGCCGATCATGAAGGCCACCAGGCCCAGCACCAGGATGCCCAGGGTTTCCATGACCAGGAACTCTTCCGCGCTGAGTTTCGCGCCCACGGCCAGGCCCAGCATGATGGTCACCACGTTGATCAACGCGTTGCTGGTGGTGTCCACCAGACGGCTGACCACACCGGATTCCTTCATCAGGTTACCCAGGCAGAACATGCCCAGCAGCGGCGCCGCATCGGGCAAAACCAACGCTACCAGTACCAGTAGCAGGATCGGGAACAGAATCTTTTCCGTCTGGCTCACCGGGCGCAGCTGCTCCATCTTGATGGTGCGTTCCTTGGCGGTGGTGAGGGCGCGAATGATCGGGGGCTGAATGATCGGCACCAGGGCCATGTAGGAATACGCCGCCACGGCAATGGCGCCGAGCAGTTCCGGGGCCAGCTTGGTGGTCACGTAAATGGACGTGGGGCCGTCCGCGCCGCCGATGATGCCGATGGCCGCCGCATCCGCCAGGGAAAATTCCATGCCCAGGAAATTCAGCGCCAGTGCCCCCAGCAGGGCCGCGAAGATGCCGAATTGGGCCGCAGCGCCCAGCAACAGGGTGCGCGGGTTGGCCAGCAGTGGGCCGAAGTCGGTCATGGCGCCCACGCCCATGAAGATCAGCAGCGGGAAGATGCCGGTCATCAGGCCTACGGTGTAGATCAGGTAGAGGATGCCGTCGCCGTAGTTGGCTTGTTGCGCCAGGTGGTGGAGTTGGTCCTGCACCACCGGCCCGGCGCCTTCAGCGGCTTTATAGAGCGCGTCTCGCCCGGCATCGGCATCCATGCCGAGTACCTGGGCCATGCTGGCAAGCAGATCCTGGCTGCCGAAGTGCATGGCCTGGCTAATGGCGGATTCCGCCAGGCCGGCTACGGGGATGTTGGCCAACAGGCCGCCAAAGCCGATGGGCAACAACAGCAGCGGTTCGAATTTCTTGTTGATGGCCAGCCACAGCAGGCCGAGGCAGACCAGCAGCATGATCAGCTGGCCACCGGTCAGATGAAACAGGCCGGTGCTGTGCCAGAGCGTCTCCAGTTTATCCATGGGCCGGCTCCAGGCTGAGCAGGGTCTGGCCGACGGTAACCGCGTCGCCCTCTTTCACCGCCAACTCGGTGACGATGCCTGCTTCCGGGCTGGACACGTCGGTTTCCATTTTCATGGCTTCCAGCACCATGATCTTCTGGCCTTCGGTAACCCGGTCGCCGGGCTTCACCAGCACCTTGAAGATGTTGCCGGCCAGGGGTGCGGGGATCGGCGTGCTCTGGGACGGGTTGTGCACCACCGGCGGATTGGACTGGCCAGCCTCTGCGCTTTCGCCCAAGGCCTTGATGCCAGTCACGTCGCCACCGTCACTGACTTTGACGGTGTATTCCCGGCCATCCACGTCCACGGTGTAGACACCGTCGCTGTTGCCGGCAACAGCCATCGCCTTGCCGTCCGGTACCGGCTCGAACGCCGAGGCGTCGCCGCGATGCTCCAGGAAACGCAGGCCGATCTGCGTGAACAGCGCATAGGTGAGCACATCATCAATACGGCGCTTGCCGTCCGCCAGTTGCAGCCCTTTCTCGCTGGCCAGGGTTTCCACTTCCCGGGTCAGGCTGTCCATTTCGTCATCGATCAGGTCTGCGGGGCGACAGGTGACAGGCTCGTCACCGTCCAGGGCACGGACCTGCAATTCACTGTTGAACGCCGCCGGCGCCGCGCCGTATTCACCGCGCAGTACGCCACGGGTTTCCTTGCTGAGTGCTTTGTAGCGTTCGCCGGAGAGCACATTGAGTACCGCCTGGGTACCGACGATCTGGGACGTGGGCGTCACCAGGGGAATAAAGCCCAGGTCTTCGCGTACAGCGGGAATTTCCTGCAGCACTTCATCGAAACGGTCGGAAGCGCCCTGCTCTTTCAGCTGGCTTTCCATGTTGGTGAGCATGCCACCCGGTACCTGAGCCACCAGGATGCGCGCATCCACGCCACGCAGGCTACCTTCGAACTGCGCGTACTTCTTGCGCACCTCGCGAAAGTAACCGGCGATGCGATTGAGTTTTTTCAAATCCAGGCCTGTGGCCCGATTCGTGTCTTCCAGCATGGCCACCACCGCTTCGGTGGGGCTGTGGCCATAGGTCATCGACATGGACGAGATGGCGGTGTCCACATTATCAATGCCGGCCTCGGCGGCTTTCAGGGCCGTGGCGGTGGAAAGGCCGGTGGTGGCGTGGCACTGCATGTGGACCGGAATGGAAAGGGTCTGCTTGAGACGGCTGACCAGCTCAAAGGCCACATTGGGGCGCAGCAGGCCGGCCATGTCCTTGATGGCCACCGAGTGGGCGCCCATCTGCTCGATCACCTTGCCTTGCTCTACCCACATATCCAGGGTATGCACCGGGCTGACGGTGTAGGCGATGGTGCCCTGGGCGTGTTTGCCCTGTTTGATCACGGCGGCGATGGCGCGCTCGATGTTGCGCATGTCGTTCATGGCATCGAACACCCGGAACACATCCACGCCACTTTCTGCCGCTCGCTCGACAAAGGTATCGACCACGTCATCGGCATAGTGCCGATAGCCGAGCAGGTTCTGCCCGCGCAGCAACATCTGCTGGGGCGTATTGGGCATGGCCTTTTTCAGCTCACGGATACGCTCCCAGGGATCTTCACCCAGATAGCGGATGCAGGCATCAAAGGTGGCGCCGCCCCAGGATTCCAGGGACCAGAAACCGATGTCGTCCAGTTCGGCAGCAATAGGCAGCATGTCGTCCAGACGCATGCGCGTGGCAAACAGGGACTGATGGGCGTCGCGCAGCACCACATCGGTGATGCCCAGAGGCTTGTGATCACTCATGGAAAAATTCCGGTTATTGCTGGGACTGCCGGTGCTGACGCACCGCCTTTTCAATGGCCTTGATCACCGCAGAAGACGGCAGGTCTCCGGCGGGTGCAGGGGTAGCCGGTGCAGGGATGACCGCGGGCGCTTGCCCGAAGCGTTTCACCAGCAACGACATCAACGACGTCACGGCCACGAGAATAATCAGAAAGGAAAAGACCACGCCCATGCCGATCAGCATGAGCTCCAGGCCCTGGGCCATCAGTGTGTTCATGGAACACTCCTTTACGGTTCCGGTGGCGGTTTGCATTACCGCAGGCGAAAGCGGAACAGCCCACCGTGTCAGCAGGCGTCCCCGGAAGGCTCCCAGGGTTATTCGGGAGATTTCCGAGTCTCTCTCGTCGATTTCTGGGAATGTAGAGGGATTGTCGACAACCTGCAATGAGACCTGTGTACAGGGGGGGTGATTGATTTGATCAATTGGCGTGGCCCAGACCGCGCCGGAGGCCCACGGAAGGGAGATGGCACGGTTTGATTTTATGCCAGGCCGAAACGAAAAAGGGCCCGCTAGTTAGCGGGCCCTTTTAGGGATATGGCGCACCGGGGAGGATTCGAACCCCCGACCTACTGGTTCGTAGCCAGTTGCTCTATCCAACTGAGCTACCGGTGCATGTCTCGTTGCTGTATCGCCCCGAGAGGCTGCGCATTATTCCCAAAGCCCCGCCGGGAGTCAAGCGCCGGTCGCTCAAAACTTCAGCAATCAGTCTTCTGCGGTTTCCATTTGTTTTTGCAGGTAATTTTCAATGCCCACCATCTTGATCAGGCTGAGCTGGGTTTCCAGCCAATCAATGTGCTCTTCTTCGGATTCCAGGATGTTCTTGAGCAGATTACGGGTGATGTAATCCTGAATGGATTCGCAGTAAGCAATGCCTTCGCGCAGATCCGGTACCGCCATTTTTTCCAGCTTCAGGTCACACTCGAGCATCTCTTTGGTGTTTTCACCAATCATCAGCTTGCCCAGATCCTGCAGATTGGGGATGCCTTCCAAGAAGAGAATGCGCTCTACCAGCCAGTCCGCGTGCTTCATCTCGTCGATGGACTCGTGGTATTCCTTTTCGTAAAGCGCCTGGAGCCCCCAGTCCTTGTACATTTTGGCATGCAGAAAGTACTGGTTGATAGCCACGAGCTCGTTGCCGAGTGCCCGGTTCAGGTACTCAATCGCCTTGGCGTCGCCTTTCATGGGGTTGTCTCCGTCCGATGAACTTGGGATCTAAACTTGGGTTAATTCCCATTGTTCAGCAAGTCGATGACAGAGACAAGGCAGGAGTGCAAAAAAGCGCTTGCAATACAAGCGCTTATGTAAATGAGAACGATTAATTATGCGGTTTGCGGCCAGTAGACCACCACACCGTCAGAGGAAGGGTGCGAGAATGAGGGGGCCTCGTTGGCGCTACGGGCTTCACGCATCACTTGGCGGGCATGACGGGCACATTTACCACACTGACTTCCAACCCCAAGTTCCCGACGAAGATCACGCAGGCTGTCGCAGCCGTTGCCGACCGCTTCCCGTATATGGTTGTCAGTAATGCCCTTACAAATGCATACGTACATAAGAATGCCATCCCTCAATCTCTTTGGGCATGCTAACCCTAACGCGAATCATTATCAACCGCTTTCAGGAAAGGAAGCATTGGCCTGGCAGCACTTCGTCAGGGGCAGACCGGCCATTAGTCATTTTTTTGCTTATATCCCCTCTTATGGCAGGCACACCGTAGAGATGAACAGGCATGGCGCAGAGGAGACAGCCAGTCGGTCAGATTAAGGTTGTCTGGGACAGAAACAAGGAAGGCTTGCGGTGACTCAGGACAAGAACCCAGGTGGTTGCCCCCTGACCGTAACCGATTGCGTAGGGTGCACTGAGCCTAAGGCGAACTGCACCCTACGTTTTGGAAAGACGTGGGGTTTTGCGTTTGCCACCATAAAAAAAGCCCCGCGATTGCGGGGCTTTTTTAAATCAGTCCGGATCGTGGGATCAGGACGACTTTTTGGCGGCTGGACGCTTGGTGGCCGCTTTTTTCTTGGCTGGCGTCTTGCGAGCGGCAGCTTTTTTGGCGGCTGGCTTGCGCTTGGCTGCGGTTTTCTTGGCAGGAGCCTTACGCGTTGCCGCTTTTTTGGCTGGCGCTTTACGAGTGGCCGCTTTTTTGCGAGTGGTGGTTTTTTTCTTTACGGCGCGTTTGGCTTTGGCTGCGGCTTTCTTGGCAGCGGCCTTGGCTTTCTGCTCCGCTTTTTTCTGCTCGGCCTTGGCTTTTTTCGCCAGCTTGCGCTCGTGCTCACGCAGCTTGGTTTTCAGGTTGCGCTCGGCGGTGCGGAATTTTTTCACCTCGCGAGTGGCCACTTTCTTGGCCGCCTGGATTTCCGCACGAATCAGCTTGGCTTCACCACGCAGATCCTGCAGTTTCAAACGAACGGTATTCATGCGACCGCGTGCAGTATCCACTGCGCGCTTGGCGGCGGCGGTGGAAGAGGCCTTCGCTTTGTCACGTTTGGCGGCAACATCAGCACGCATTTTGGACAGCTTGCCATTCTCGGTATCGATCTTGGCGCGGTGCTTGTCCAGTTTCGCCTGAGTCTGTTCGGCTTTTTTCTGCGCCTGCTCCACGGCTTTCTGCTGCAGTTTTACCTTGGATTCGGCGTTAGTGACGGACTTTGGCAGAGCCGGTGCTTTTGCAGCGGTAGCCTTCTTTGCTGCGGGCTTGCGCGCCGCAGTTTTTTTCGCGGCGGCTTTCTTTGCTCGAGCCATGATTGATCTCCTAAGCTATGGCGTTGTCATCAGTACTGCGACAATTCGAAAAATAGCATAAAAAAAAATCAGTTGGTACATTATTTGACCAATTCGTTTTTGTTTTTTTCATTTGCAGCCGCCCCGATTTATCCATGTCCCTTTTCTGATTCCTTTTCTGTTTCTGCAAAAACATTTTCAGCAGGCCTTCCGGCAGGCTGGATGAGCCTGGTTAAAAACCGCAAAGGAATATTTTTCCTGCTGCTTTGTGCGCTTTTGTTAAATAAAACCGAGCCGCCCATGACATAGAAAAAACAGGAAGCGGTGCATGGGACTGACGTAGACAACGCGGTGCGGTTACATTGGAAAGCGCCCCTGAATAGAGAGGACATTCGCTAACGCCAGAGCAAAAACAACTGCGCCTCAAGTCGCCATTACAACCGCATCCCCTGCTTTTCTGTGTAGAAAAGTTACATTTTCCGGCTTTTTTCAAGAAAACCGCTCTGAAAAAGCGCCGCACCACAATGGACAGCCCGGCATGAGCACTTACGGCACACACCAATAACAGGCTCGCGCCCACACGTCGGTAAAATCTTCAAGGCGGGTCCTGCGACAGGATCCTGAATGTCGCGGTCATTGAAAGGAGACCGGCAAATTCTCACACCCCCTGCCCTGTCTTTCAGTCAGTGCCAAGGGACCGACCATAATGGTCGTTTAACGGAATAAGAAAAGGGGCAAAGCGAGGAAGCAGAGAGAAACCAGGCAAGGAAGGCAGCGTGACGCTCCGCAAGTAACCATCGGGCGCAAGTGGCCGGATGACCGCTATTCCATCGACAGCAAAACGTCTGGCTTATGCAATTTATATTAGGAGTGCAAAGGGCTGGCACAATTTCCCGGGAAAAAGGGAAACGTCTTACTACCGTGGAAAGCACTGTTTGCATCGCGAGGGGGCGCTGACCCCTGTTGGCGAACCCGGGAGTGTTCAGAGCCATTTCAGAGGCTCTCTGGCACTGCAAGAGGGGCTGGTGGCGTCTGCTGAGACCTGTATTGACGTCCGCCAGCGAGTGCGGAACGCACAAAAAAGGGAAGCCCCAGGCTTCCCTTTTTCAATGTATCGCTGTTGTGCAGCTTCTAGCCTTGCAGAGCATCCAGAACGCGATTGCGGATATCATCCACCGAGCCAACACCGGCAACGCGCACATAACGGGGCGCCTTGGCATCGTCCTTTTTCGCCAGATCCTGGTAGAAGTCTACCAGCGGGCGGGTCTGGGACTGATACACCTCGAGACGTTTGCGAACGGTCTCTTCCTTGTCGTCATCACGCTGAACCAGCTCTTCACCGGTTTCATCGTCCTTGTCGGCTTCTTTCGGCGGATTATATTTTACGTGGTAAACCCGGCCGGAAGACGGATGCACACGACGACCGCTCAGGCGCTCGATAATCTCTTCATCGTCCACATCGATTTCGACCACGAAGTCGATATCCACACCCTGCTCCACCAGCGCTTGTGCCTGGGGAATGGTGCGGGGGAAACCGTCGAACAGAAAACCGTTGGCGCAGTCGTCTTCGCTGATACGCTCTTTGACCAGGCCCAGAATGATGTCATCGGATACCAGACCGCCGGCATCCATCACTTTCTTGGCTTCCAAACCCAGGGGAGTGCCTGCTTTAACAGCAGCGCGCAGCATGTCACCGGTGGAAATCTGAGGAATATTGAACTGTTCCTTGATGAACTGCGCCTGGGTGCCCTTGCCCGCACCGGGGGCACCAAGCAGGATGACACGCATAGGATTCTCCATGGTTCTGTGGTCGAAAAGGCGCCGGCGGTCCAAGTGAAACGTTCTGTCACAAAGAGGCCGTGCCAAAGTGCTCAAATCAAGGCAATAAAGCGCAGCACCAGAAAACTGGTTCAGGCTTTTCAGCGCAGAGCTGGACACTTTGACGACGCGAAATTGTTGCAGAACCTTCCGTTTGGGCCACTCAGGGGCCTCCGAAGGGGTGCAACTTTACCCTGAGGCCCGGTTCTTCACAAGTAATAGGAGGGTGCTACCTTGGTAGCACCCTGGGGAGATGGCGGTATCAGGGGCGCTGGAGAACCAGAGCGGCCGGGCCGCTCTGCGGCAGTTCCAGGGGTTTGACCGGGGCCATGATGGCGGCCTGGTCCACTCCGCCGCCGGGCGCCGGGGTGTAGCGGGCGCCGATGACCAGCTCGGCACTGTCATCCGGGTAGCGTTGCAGCCAGTCCTGGGCGGACAACGACACGGTGGCGGGAAAATGTGGCACCACCTGGCGACGGGCAGCGAGAGGCTGGCCGCTACTGCCGGCCTCGCGAAGATAGACAAAGACGGTGCCCCCCGCGGGCAGATCTTCCGCCGCAACGACGGCCTGGATACCGGCAAACTTTTCCTGGCGGGCCTTCTGCTCACGGGCATTTTCCAGACCGCGACGCAGCAAATCGCCGGTTTCACCCTGACTGTGCCGGGACAACAGCGCTTGCCAGCCCTGCTCGGCCAGGTCATAGCGCCCGGCCCGGTCCGCAGACATGGCCAGCATCATCCAGGCGCCATCGTGTGTCGGCTCCCGATCCAGCACCCAGCGTAGTTCATCCAGGGCCGGGTCGGTTAATTTGCCACCGGCTTTCTGGATCAGCGCACGAGCCAGCAACAGATGCATGGCCGGTTCCTGCGGGCTCATGGCCACTGCCTTGCGGGCGGCCTCTTCACTTTGCTCAGGCGCACCGAGCTGGTCGTACAGGGAACCCAGTGCATACCAGCCCATGGCGGATGGGTCTTTCACCAGCTCCGCCTGCAATACCCGCACCAGGGCGCCGACGGGCACATCCGACGCAGCCCGCTCCGGAGACTGGCCGGCAATAATGGCGCGGGCCACCGACCGGTATTCCTGCTGGTCGTTGAGCCAGTCACTGGTATGTTCGTTGTAGCCGACCAGGCCATACCCTGCGACAGCCAGCAACAACATGATCAGGGGAATGCCAATGGCACCCCGCATCACCTTGCCTGCCTTGCGGGCTTCGCGCTGCCACAACAGCCATAACAAGACACCCAGGGCCAGCAGCAGAACCAGCGCAATCACAATCCACATCATTACCGGTCTCCCCCCTGGTTAACGTCGCTCTCATCAGCGGCATCATTGTCATCCACTCTGGCGCTGGCACGGCGCAGCAGAAGAACGATGACCACAGCGCCACTGCCCAGCAATAACAATGGCGCAAGCCAGAGAATGGACGTGGTGGGCGTTACGGGCGGACGGTAGCTAACAAAATCGCCGTAGCGGGAGACAAAATAATCGACAATTTCCTCATCGCTTTTGCCCTCCTTGATCATGCTCTCTACCCGAATGCGCATATCCTGGGCGATGCCGGCATCGGAATCAGCTAGGCTCTGGTTCTGGCATTTGGGGCAACGCAGCTCATCCAGCAATACCCGAAAGCGCTGTTCCTGTTCGGGGGTCTCAAACTCATAGAGGTCGGTGGCGGCCATCGCCGACAGGGAAAGGCAAAGCAGAAAGACGGTACGCAGTATCATGGTCATGCTCCGCCCTCCTGTGCGCCCTGCTCAAGCAAGGGAGCAAACTTTTCCTGCCAGACGCGCGCATTCAGGTCGCCGGCATGGCGCAGCACGATCTCGCCGTCCGGGTTGATCAGGAAGGTTTCCGGGGCGCCGTAGACGCCCAGGTCCAGACCCAGTTGCCCATCGGCATCCACAATCACATGGGTAAAGGGATTGCCCTGTTCAGCCAGGTACTGGCGAGCCGGCGCACTGTCATCCTTGTAATTCAGGCCGGCAATGGCAACGCCGCGGGCGGCCAGTTCCAGCAGAAAGGGATGCTCCACATAACAGGTGGGGCACCAGGTGGCCCAGACGTTGAGCAACTGCCAGCGACCTTTCAGAGATTCCTGGGTGAGGGTGTCGTCGGTCATCAGCGATGGCAGGCTGAAGGTCGGCACCGGTTTGCCCACCAGTGCCGATGGCAATTCCTGAGGATCGCGGCCCAGACCACTGGCCAACAGCACCGCCAGCAACACAAAGCCGACCAGCGGCAGGAACACCCAGGGAGAATTAGCTTTCATGGGGAAACTCCTTCTTCGCTGGTCGCAAATCGCTGACGACGGTAACGCTTGTCAGACAGCGCTAGCGCGCCACCCAACGCCATCATCAGGGCGCCCAGCCAGATCCAGCGGATACCCGGTTTGAAATAGATACGCACGGCCCAGGCATTGCCGTCTTCCAGCGGTTCGCCCAGGGCGACATAAAGGTCGCGCCAGAAGCCGGCATCAATGGCGGCTTCCGTCATGATCTGGCCACTGGCGTGATAGGTGCGTTTTTCCGGATGCATGATGGCTTCCGGTTCTCCTTTATAGGTCACATGGAAGTGACCACGGGTGGCATCGAAGTTGGGCCCGAGATAACTGTCCATGCTATCGAAGACAAACACATAGTCTCCGATGACCGCCTGATCGCCCGGCCCCATGCGAATATCCCTTTCCACTTCATGGAAACTCACCAGGGTAATACCGGCCACTATCACCGCCAGGCCACAGTGGGCCATGACCATGCCCCAGTAACCTCGCCCCAGTTTGCCCAGGCCGGTAAAAAAGCCCTGGCCATAGGCTCTGGCCCGGCGCACCACATCATCCATATGGGCAAACACCAGGAACAGGGCCAGCATGATGGCCAGCACACCCTGCCAGGGTGAGGGTTCGGGTAGCTGTGCGCCAAACCAGCCGGCAATGATCGCCGCCGGTGCCAGCAGTGCCATGCGCTTGAGCAGGCCGTTGCCATCCTGACGTTTCCAGTTACTGAATACCCCCGGCACCATCAACAGGATCAGCACCAGTGTCAGCGGCACAAAGAATCCGTTGAAGTAAGGGCTGCGGATGGAAATCTTCAGGTCCATGGCCTCGAAGAACAGTGGGGCCACGGTGCCCACCAGCACCACAAAGGTAGCGGTGAGCAGAATCAGATTGTTACCCAGCAAGAAGGCTTCCCGCGACACCGGCTTGAAGCCCTTGTTGTTGGTCAGGGCGGAGGAACGAAACGCAAACAGGGTCAGCGCACCCCCGGCTACCACACTCAGGAATGCCAGAATAAAGGTGCCCCGCTCCGGATCATTGGCGAAGGCATGGACCGAGGTCAGCACCCCGGAGCGAACCAGGAAGGTCCCCAGCAGACTCAATGAGAACGCGATGATGGCCAGTAACACGGTCCAGGCCCGGAACATGTTGCGTTTTTCCGTCACGGCCAGGGAATGAATCAG
>NZ_JBNPEC010000066.1:0-11208 GCF_051117345.1 Alcanivorax sp. | reverse complement strand
CGCCCCAGCTCCAGGCCATCCCGATGGGTCTCCCCGGCGTTCTGGTAAAAGGTGCGGCCTCTGATCTTGGAGGGGGTGATTTCATCATCCACATCCACCCGGAATAGGGCCGCTTCGTAAAAAAGCCGATTTCCCAGCGCTCCACGGGCGCCCACTTCCCGGTTCAGTGCGGTTTGCGGTTCCAGGCCTGGATTGAAACCGCCTGCACCGGAAGGGTTGGCCAGTTCGGTAAAGGTGGGGCTTTCAAAGGCAGAACTGACCGTCGTGTAGAGCGTATGCGCGGGGCTGACTTGCCAGCTCAGCCCGGCACTGTAGCTGTTTTCTGCAAACTCCCGGCGACCACTGTCGTTGCCATCAGTCAGCAATGCATCGTCGATGGTCATGCGCAGCCGATCTGCCCGGCCACCGATTGTGAGCATAACGCTATCTGACAAGTGACTGTCCAGTTGCAGAAAAATACCGTCGGCGCTGGCCTGTTGGTCTTCGTCGGCGGTGACGGCAGTGATGTTGCCAGTGGGGCTGACCGACCGGCGACCACGGTCGTCTTCCTGACGATCCATATCAACGCCCACTAACAGACGGTGCGGTAGCGTCAATACGGTAAAGGGCAGGGTGTAATCCAGCCGGGCGCCGTAAAACAGCCGGTGGTAATCAATCAGGCTGCTGCCGGGGAAGGGCAGTTGCTGGCGAAAATCCCGCTGGCTGATAAAGGCGCGGGCATTGAGCCGTCCATTGGCGAAGGCGTCATCGCGATAATGCAGACCCAGACGTTGCTGGTCGACCTGCTGACCGGCATCCAGCCGGGAGGCAAAGCGGCTGGCTTGTCGCCGCTCCTGATGAGCTTGTTGGCGGGTCAAACCTCCCGGGTCCTGAGCAACGGGCGTATCCATGGCGGTGAGAAACACAGTAACTGCACGGGTGTCGGTAAGATCCCAGCCGGCCTGGCCGGTGAACTGATACTTGCGGACCTCGCTCTGTTCGCGGAAACCCTCGTAATCCAGAGCCGTCAGGCTGAGGGCGTGGTGCCCCTGATCATGGCGCCCCGTGGTCTGCACATTGGCTTGTTTCAGCCCGTGGCTGCCGCCGATCACCGACACGCTGGCGCTATCGTTGCGGGTTTTCCCGGATTGCGTGGTGATGTCCACCACGCCACCAGTGGCGTTGCCGTAGAACAGAGAACTGGGGCCACGCAGTACAGTGAGTTGTTTCACCGCAAACAGGTCGATGCTGTCCAGTTGTGATTGACCGTCCGGCAGGGTTTCCGGGAAACCGTCCACGTTGATGCGCAATCCTCTGACACCGAACGGCGCACGGGAACCAAAGCCCCGGGATGACAGGCGCAACCCCTGGGCGAAGTTGTAACGGTTCTGCAGGTAAAGGCCTGGGACCCGGTTGAGGCTTTCGTCCAGTTGCAGGCGGGACTGCCCGTGCAGATTACTGCTTGCATCTACGATGGTGATGGCGGCCGGCGTGTCGGCCAGGGGCCTTTCCATGCGGGTACTGGTAACAGTCACCGGCTCCAGGGTTGCCGGTTCGGCAAACAGGGACAGAGGAGCCAGTAGCGGTAAGGCGATCAGGTTCAGAGACTTCATGAATGACATCCCATGGTTGCTACTGTTCTACAGGACGTCGTGGTGGAAGCAAGTGAAGAAACGCAGGAATTGGTGGGCAGATGAGACGTAGGGTGCACTGAACCTAAGGCGAACTGCACCGATCAGGCGCGCGAATGGTGCAGTTCGCCTTAGGCTCAGTGCACCCTACATGTAATGACTTTCCTGCGTTGTGCGTGATGCGTGTGGAGTGCTGCGGCTCCCAATAAAAAAGGGCCGCATAAAGCGGCCCTGAAAGGATAGAGTCAGAATCGATCAGTGGGCTTTCTTGCCCTTGCGCTGGCTGGCCTGGGCGTGTTGCTCGGTGAGCAGGCCCTCGGCGCCGAACAGTTTTTCCCGCCACTCATCCAGCAGCGCGTCGGTGTCGTGCTGGGAGGGGTGGAAGTCGCGTTTGAAGAAGTCCAGGTACTGAGGCGCGAGCTTGGTAAACAGGCCCTTGCGACCGAACAGGAACTTGATGCCGTTCCAGTTGTTTTTCACGTTCAGCAGGCGGCCATCGGAGGCCAGCATGCGCGCCTGGAAGACGCCCAGCACCGCGAAGAAGATCACCGTGGTAGGGATCATGGCACCGGCGCGAATGGCATAGCTGCCACTGACTTTCTCATACACGTCATAGGCAACGGTCTTGTGCTCGTTCTCTTCCAGAGCGTGCCACAGCCACAGTTTTGCAGTGGCGTCGTCGAGAATGCGGGATTGGTGCTCCGGCTCGCGCAGCAGTTGCTCGGCGATGATGGCAGTGTAGTGCTCCAGACACACGGTGGCCGCCAACTGGAAGATCTTGGGGGTGCGTTTCTGCACCAGACCGAGCAGCTTGCCCAGCGTCTTGTCCAGCTGGTCAGTCGGGTAGCCGAATTTAACGCCCATCTCGTTCCAGGCTTCGTGCTCTTTACTGTGCATGGCTTCCTGACCGATAAAGCCGGCTACCTGGGCTTTCAGCTTGGCGTCGGTAACCTCTTTGCGGTAATGACGCACGGAGTCCACGAAGAAGGCTTCACCTTCCGGAAACAGGGCAGACAGACTCAACCAGAAAGCACTCAGGAAGGGGTCGTTATCGTAGAAGTAGCGCGCCGTGGTCTTGTCGTCGAACTGGAAATCCAGGCGACGAGGGGGAATGTTCACGGTGGCGCCCAGCGGTACCTTCTGTGCGCTCTGCTGACCGGCTTTGATATTGCTGGATGCTGTTGTTGTCATGTGTCCTCCTGGTCCCGACCGGTTATGTCCGGTGGATGTCAAACTGTGACATTAAAGAATGTCACGATACTCGGGGTTACAGCAGAACAGGTAAATGGCACTGTGGCGCCCCGGCCGGGGCGCTAGTGCCAGTACACAAAATAGGGATATTTGTGTCCGTAAATGACGGGTGAAAGTCTGAGGCGGGCTCAGCCCGGAAGGAATAGGGACTGGGTTTCAAGAAACTCCTCCAGCCCGAAGCGGCCCCATTCGCGGCCGTTGCCGGATTGCTTGTAGCCACCAAAGGCCCCCTGCAAATCCGGGCCGGCACCATTGATATGCACCATGCCGGTGCGCAACCGGGCGGCCACAGCGCGTGCTTCGCTGTCTTCGCCGGAGACATACCCGGAGAGGCCATAGTCCGAGTCGTTGGCGATGGCCACTGCTTCGTCCACAGTCTGGTAGGGAATCATCACCAGTACCGGGCCGAAAATTTCCTCGCGGCCGATGGTCATGGTGTTGCTGACCTGGCTGAAGACGGTGGGACGGGCGAAATAGCCGGCTTCCAGTCCCTCCGGCTTGCCGGTGCCGCCTGCCACAAGTTTGGCACCTTCTTCCTCACCTTTTTCGATCATGGATTGCACCCGCTGGTACTGGCGGCCGTTGGCAATGGGACCGATGACGGTGTCGTCGTTCTGCGGGTCGCCCACCACAATACTGTTACAGGCCTCGGCGGCAATGGCCTCTGCCTCCGCTAACTGATCGGCGGGTACCAGCATCCGCGAGGGGGCGTTACAGCTCTGGCCGGTGTTGTTCATCATCGCCCGTACCCCGTGGGTAACTGCCTTTTGCAGATCACAACCGGGCAGCAGGATGTTGGCGGATTTGCCGCCCAGTTCCAGGGATACCCGCTTGATGGTGGCGGCGGCCTCGCGGCTCACGGATTCACCAGCCCGGGTGGAGCCGGTCAGGGAGACCACATCAATACGCGGATCACTGGACAGTAGCGGACCGACCTGGGCGCCATCACCGTGGACCATATTGAAGACCCCGGCAGGCAGGCCCGCCTCGTCGATGATTTCGGCCAGTATCTGCGCCGACAGCGGGGCAAACTCACTGGGCTTGAGCACCATGGTGCAGCCGGCGGCGATGGCCGGCGCCACCTTGCACATGACCTGGTTCATGGGCCAGTTCCAGGGGGTGATCAGAGCACAAACGCCGGCAGGGGCCCGCCGAATCTGCGCCTGGCCGAGCTGTTCTTCAAAGGGGAAATCCCGGGCCACGGCCAGGGTGGTTTTCAGATGGCCGAGGCCCATGGGGGCCTGCACCTTGCGCGCCATGCTGATGGGCGCGCCCATTTCCTGGCTGATCGCCTGGGCGATCTCTTCCAGCCGTGCCTGGTAACCCTCGGCAATCCGTCCCAGGTAGCCGAGGCGTACTTCCAGGGGCTCGGCGCTGAACGCCGGAAAGGCCGTCGCCGCGGCACTAATGGCGGCATCGATATCCGCTGCGCCGCCCATGGCCAACTCACCCAAGGGACTTTCCGTGGCCGGGTTGATCACGGTATGACTGCTGGCGCCATCGGCCGGGTTGACCCATTCACCATTGATATAGAACTGTTGCAGCGAGCCCATGGGGATGTCCTTTTGTCGGTTGCTTATTGAGTCAGAATACCCACAATACAATAATGGAACGAAGTTTTAAAATATTGACCACTCAGTCCGTGGCATGACATGGTTGAGTTGCCTGCCGTGTGGATCCCATTGTGCGTCAGGCCTTGGGTCATGAACATGACTGGCTTATGCAGGTGAAACCGCTTTTTGCTATATTTACGCGGTGAATACATAACTATAAGTGGAATCTATGCCCGCTGTGCCGGGGAACGGTTCCCGATCCCGAAGCCTGAAAGGAAATACACCAATGCGCAGAGCTGTTGCCGACGTGGGCACCAACGACAAAGACCGCAATTTCGTCACCGCCTTGGCGCGGGGGCTGGATATTCTCCGCTGTTTCGGTCCGTCCGATGAATACCTTGGCAACGCGGAGCTGGCCAAGCGCACCAATATCCCGCGTCCTACGGTATCGCGCATGACAGCCACCCTGACCCAGCTCGGTTACCTGCGCTATGTGCCGCAACTGGAGAAATACCGTCTGGGCCCCGGGGTGCTGGATCTGGGCTACCGTTATCTGGCCAGCGAGGGGGTGCGTGAACTGGCCCGTCCCTTTATGCAGGAGCTGGCCGATGCCACCGATTGCATGGTGGCCATCGGGGCGCCGGATGGCGCCCAGGTAACGTACATCCAGGTATGTCAGGGCAATGGCCCGCTGGTGCTGCGCCTGAATATCGGCTCCCGTGTACCCATGGCCACCTCGGCGCTGGGGCGTGCTTTTCTGGCGGCGACTCCGGAATCCGAACGCGAGCAATATCTCGAACAGATCCGCCGGCAGGACCCGGCGGCCTGGCCGGAACTGGAGCGCAGCCTGCAGTCCGCCTATGAGGAGTATCAGGAGTACGGTTTCTGCATTTCTGACGGCGAGTGGAACCGGGATGTGAGCGGCGTTGCTGTGCCGCTGATCCTGGATGGTGGCGCCCAGGTGGTGCCGTTCAATTGCGGTGGTTCTTCACTGCGCCTCAGCCGCCGAACCCTGATTGAGAACCTGGGGCCCAGACTCAAGGATGTGGTGGCCCAGGTAGAACAGATGGTGCAGGGGCGGGCCTGATCCCGCTTCTGCCGAGGACAATACATGCCAGCAGTACCGCCGTCCGCGTTTTCCATGGAAGACGCCAATGCGCGTTTCAATAATGGGTTTCCCGCTCTGATCGGGTTGCATTTCCTGGAGTGGGTAGAAGGTCGAGCGGTCCTCGGGCTTCAGGTGCGCCAGGAGCACCTGAATCTGGGCAACGTGATTCACGGTGGCGTACTCGCCACGCTGATGGATGTGGCCGGTGCCTGTGCTGGCACCTACTGCCCCTATCCGGATCGCATCCGCAAGGCGGTTACCCTGTCCATGACCACCACCTTCACCGGCCAGGCCGGTGAAGGCTTGATCCGTGCCATCGGCACACGTCGTGCCGGTGGTTCCAGAATCTATAACAGCACCATGGAAGTGTTCGATCAGCAGGGGCAGCTACTGGCCATCGGCGAGGCCACCTTCCGGTTGCGGTCCAGCAGCGCGGGGTCGGATGGTGAGCCGGTCTGAGAGATAAATTGCTACGAAGCTGCTGTAGGAGCACCTCTTGAGGTGCGAACCTCGCGCAGCGAGGAAGTCGCCCGCAGGGCGATCAGGAGCGCTAGGTGCCGCCCGCGTGATCTGGTGTCACCTTCATATCCCGGGTTGTCGCACGGGCTCGGATTCGTCACTCAAGAGGGAAATATTCGCTGGGCTCACCCTTCGGGCCGCACTGAACTACGTGCGTTACTCCGCTACGCTCCGTTCCTACAGCGGCTCTGTAGATGTCACGGACCGCACCTCCAGCGGCGGTTTTATAGCTGGCACAACGCCTGCTACGCGTGGTTACTAGAAGCTAGTAGCTAGCCACTCGTAGCTTACTTTTGACTCTTCGCTTCAATGCTCCGCCGGCTGCAGGCTGATGCGCAGCATCCCCTGACGATCATCGAATAACTGTACATCCACATTGTTGCGATGCTCGCTGGGCAGCACAGCCAGTGGTACGGGCAGCGATAGTTGGCTGGGGCCGGGAAGGATGGCCTTGATGTTGCCGGCAATGATGTTGGTCAGTTCGGTGAGTGCGTCGACCACATCTTCACCGGTCACCGCGTCATTCTCTTTTCGGAACATCTCGCCGGCAATCCGTTGGCCCAGGCTTTCGCAGGTGCTGACGGTCACGCTGCCTTTCCACTTTCCCGAAATCGAAATCTCAGCGCCATTGTGAATCATCGGTGGCGGACCGCTTTGGGCACGCACCGGAATTTTCAGGAAATCACTGAGCACATTGGCGCCGATACGGGCAATTTTCTGTGACAGCATGGCGGGTTGTGACGACATATCCATGTGAGCACCTTCACGCGGGTTGGTAAAAAGGGCGGTGGCTTCCGGGGATGGCAGGGACAAAGCCGGCGGTTTTTTCCAGACTCTCGGTGGAGCCAAGCAGCAGGTAGCCGTCATGGGCGGTATGTTTGCGCACCCGGCTCAGCACCCGCTGGCGGTCCTCCATGGAAAAGTACAGCAGCACATTGCGCAGCAGTACGATGTCGAACACCGGCAGGCTGTCCGGCCATTCCCGGACCAGGTTAATTTTCTCAAAGCTGATTCGCTCGCGAATAGCCGGTTTGACCTGCCAATCCAGGCCCAGCTGCTCGAAATAGAGCGCCATGTTGCGGGCGGGCAGTCCCCGGTTCATCTCGTTCAGGCCGTAACTGCCTTGTTGTGCCTTGTTCAGTGCGGACTGGGAGAAATCGCTGGCGACCAGGGTGACGTCCCAGTCTTTCAATTGCGGGAAGTGTTGGTCCAGCAACATGGCCACGCTATAGGCTTCTTGCCCAGTACTGCAGGCGGCACTCCAGATTCGCAGCGTCCTGTCGCGACGCCGTTTTTCCAGCAGGGCAGGGATCATGGTGTCCAGGAAGCTCTGGCTGAGAATCGGGTCGCGGAAAAAATAGGTTTCGTTGATTGCCATGGCTTCCACCAGCTCGGTTCGCAGTGCATCGTCCGCAACGGTAGAGGCTTTTTCGATCAGCGCATTGATGTCGCCATGGGTGTGTTGTCGGGCCAGGTTCTGCAGCCGGGCTTCGGCCAAGTAGACCTTGTCCGGTGGCAAGCTGAGTGCGATCTGGTCAGAGAGGAGATTACACAGGGTGAGGTAGCTGTGTTCATCGATACAGCTCATCCGTGCACCTCAGGGTTCATGGTCGCGCGTTGTCGCGCACGAAACGTGGGACGGCCCCGGTTAACCCGTCGCATAATTTCTGTGGCCATGTCGTGCAATGGGAGTTCCGCACAGGCTAGCCCCGCCCGGGATACCACCCCGGGCATCCCCCACACCGCGCTGGTGGGTTGATCCTGCACCAGTATCTGGGCGCCAGTTCCGGCCAGTTGGCGACAGCCTTCCAGGCCATCCTGCCCCATACCCGTGAGCACCACGGCCAGCACATTGGGACCAAAGGCTTTGGCGGCGCTGGCAAACAGAATGTCCACGGCGGGTCGGCAGAAATTCACCGGTTCACTGCGCTGGGGAGCGACCAGTGTGCTGTCGCCGATTTTGTCTACGGTCATGTGATAGTCACCGGCGGCCACCCACACCTGCCCGGGTTCGGCGCGCTGGCTGCTGTCGCATTCGGCAACGTTCAAGTCGGCGTTCTGGTCCAGGCGTGTCGCCAGGGCGCGGGTAAATACTGCCGGCATATGCTGGACAACCAGAATCGGTACCGGAAAATCGCCAGGCAGGGCAGGGATCAGTTGACCCAGGGCCCGAGGCCCTCCCATGGAGGCGCCGATTACTACCAGATCCACCCGGGCGGGAATGCGCTGATGCTGGAGCTGCGATGCCACCGGGCGAGGGGGCGGCACGGGTTTGACTGACGGCTTGCTGTCCCGTCGCAACAGGGTTTTTATTTTTCCCAGCAGGCTGTTCTTGATGTAGTCCCGGGCTTCTGCGGCGGTGCCCACCATGGCGGGTTTGGGCACATAATCGCTGGCGCCCAGGGACAGGGCCTCGATGGTCACCATGGCGCCGCGCTCGGTAATGGAACTGAACACCAGCACAGGCAATTCCGGGCGACTGGCTTTCAGCTCCTTGAGCATTTCCAGCCCGCCCATGCCGGGCATTTCCACATCCAGAATCAGCAGATCCGCTTCTACCCGCTGCAATCGATCGAGACCCTGGCGTCCATCGGAAGCCGTGCCTACCACAACGATGTCCGGGTCTTCCTCAAGAATCTGGGTGAGGATATGCCGTACTGCAGCAGTATCATCCACCAGAAAGACACGGATGTTGCTCATGCTCTCTCTGCTCTTTGGAGTCCCATCATTTCCAGCTTGCAGGCAAGGGCCTCCGAGGAAAACGGTTTCATCAGGTATTCATCGGCGCCGGCGGTGAGAGCTTCGACCATCTGGCCCACTTCCGCCTCACTGGTGACCACCAGTAATTTCATGTTGCTATAGCACTGCTTCTGTCGCACCGCGCGGATAAATTCCAGGCCGTTCATGACCGGCATGTTCCAGTCCACCAGGGCCAGAGTGGGAATAGTGTCATCCCCCTCCAGCAGGGTGATGGCCTGCTGGCCATCACCGGCTTCGTTGGTCTCGTAACCCAACTGTTGAAGCAGGTCCCCGAGGATCAGGCGCATGGCCCGGGAGTCATCAATGACCAGTGCTTGTGTGGTAGCCATGATCGTGGTCCCTCAATTATTTCTGGTTATCCGCGCGTCCGGTGCGCTCTGCATCCACCACCAGGGTCTGCAGGTCTGCGGCCAGTTTGGCCAGATCCGTGGCGGCCTGACGCATGCTGTCGACGCCGGCATTGGTGCTTTTTGCCGCTTCGGCAACGCCGCCGATATTACCGGCCACTTCGTTGGTTCCCTTGGCGGCGTCGGCGACCCGGCGACCCATTTCGTTGGTGGTGATGGTCTGTTCTTCCACGGCGGAGGCAATGGAACCCTGCACCTGGCTGATGTGATGAATCACCTCGCTGATGCGGGCGATACCTTCGATGGCGCCTTTCACATCCACCTGGATGGCCTCGATCTTCTGGCCGATGTCCTCGGTGGCCCAACCGGTTTCCTTGGCCAGTTCTTTCACTTCGTTGGCGACCACGGCAAAGCCGCGACCGGCATCGCCGGCACGGGCGGCCTCGATGGTGGCATTCAGGGCCAGCAGGTTGGTTTGCTGGGCGATACCGGTGATTACCTTGATCACCTTGCCGATCTCCGCGCTGCTGGTGCCCAGGCTGCTGATAGTCGTGTTGGTGCCTTCGGCAATGCTGACTGTCTCGTCGGCAACGCGGGCGGCGTCGGTGGCATTCTTGGCGATTTCCTTGATGCTGGCGCCCATCTCCTCGATGCCGCTGGATACTGCCTGGACGTTTTCGTTGATGTCTTCGGCGGTACGCACGGCGGAGTTGGCCTGGCTGCTGGTGACACCGGCGTTGGAACCCATCTGGTCACTGGTGGCAATCATTTCCTCGGAGGAGGTGGCCAGCACTTCCACGGTGCCTCGAATACGCTCTTCCAGCAGGACTTTTTCGGTGATGATTTCCCAGGTGAGCATGGGCCCCACATAGTTGCCTTCCGCGTCATAGATCGCGTTGACGAGCAGATCCGCTTTCTCGTCGCCAATATTGATGCGGGCGCGGTAGGGCAGGTTGGTGGGATCAGAAAGAATGCGGCGCTGGTGCTCGGGTTGTTTGTGAAAAACATCGATGTTGGCACCGAGCAATTCGCTGGCCTTGATGGGCAGGTAGGATTCCAGCTTTTCCATGGTGGCGATGGCGGCCGGGTTCAGATAGATAATCTTCAGATCCCGATCACACAGGAAAACGTTGGTGGGCATCTGGTCCACCATGTTCATCACGCGTCGGAATTCATTTTCCTGGCGCAACTCGGTGGTCACGTCTTCCCAGCAGACGGTGTAGCCGATGATTTTTTCTTCCGTGCTCATCACCGCATTGATACGGGTGCGCAAGGTGACGCCGCCAAAGTTGAAGTCCGCAGAGTGCGGCATGGCCTTGGGGTCACGAAGAATGGTTTCCACTCGCTTTGGGTCACGGTGAAAGCGGTGGATATGGCCGTTGAGAATGTCCTCGATCTTGACGCCGAAGGTCTTGAAGATCGGCTGGGCGATGGTGGACAAGGTCTCGGCGGCACGGGGGTTGATGTAGACAATATTGAGGTTGGTGTCAGCCACAAACACATTGGCTTGCAGGCTGGCCATGGTGCTTTTTACGCCTTCCAGGCTGTCGGTGACGGACTTGCTGGTGTCCACGTCACGAAGTCCCGTGTCATTTGGGCTCGGCTGGCTGCTGCCATTGGTCTTTTCGGTGGCGTCTGTATTCACGATGTCCCTCTTTAATGGCGCAACGGTATTCATGATGGTGTCGATGTGGCTGGGTTCCAGATCCAGAGACTCCAGTGTCTCTTTCAGGTGAACCGCCACCCGGTCGAAGTTCTTGTCAGTGATATGCAGGTTCTTGTGGGCGTCGGCCATTGAGCGGCCTTGATAAATCTTTGGTCCGCCCAGCACCTGGGTGAAGAACTGCACCTGCGATTCCTCCAGCCCGTTGCGCTGTTTGTGGCGGAAATAAGGGGCCAGCGCCTGGTCTTCCAGCACCCGGTTGTAAAACTCGGTTACCACGGCTCGGACAGCGGCTTCGCCGCCTACCTGGCTATAAAGAGAGTTGTCGTTTGCGTGATCCAGATTATCTGTCATTGCTGTCTATCCCCGTGTTGTCTTAGGGAGCCTCTGAATAACT
>NZ_JBNPEC010000139.1:0-11261 GCF_051117345.1 Alcanivorax sp. | reverse complement strand
GGGTGAAACGGCCGCCAGGTTGAACGCGGAATAAAAAGCCATCAGCGCCAGGCCGGTCTCTACGGAACAATTGGGTCAACTGATTGCCCGTCTCAAGGATGGCACCATCAGGTCCCAAATTGCCAAACAGGTATTCGAAGCCTGCTGGGCCGGCGAAGGTGACCCGGATGCCATCATTGAAGCCAAGGGCCTCAAGCAGATGAGCGACAGCGGCGAGCTGGAAAAAATCGTCGATGACATCATCGCCAACAACGCCCCCCAGGTTGAGGATTACCGCAACTCTGATGATGCCAAGAAAAAGAAAAAAATCGGTTTCTTTGTGGGCCAGGCCATGAAGGCAACACAGGGCAAAGCAAACCCGCAGCAATTGAACCAGTTATTGCAGAAAAAGCTGCAATAACGCATCACCCCACACGCTCCACACATCACGCTTTTTGCGTGCTGGCGTGTGGCGTGTGGCGTGCCAGCCAGCCAGCCGGAGGCTATATGACCACCACCTTCCAGAACCGCGTCACCCTGGAAAAGAAAAATGACATTGCCTATGTCACTCTGAGCCGCGCCGACAAGTACAACGGCCTGGATTTCGCCATGATGGAAGGGCTGGTGGAAGCCGCCAAAGCCGTACGCAAGGACAGAAGTCTGCGCGTAGTGATCATGCAGGGTGAAGGCAAGGCATTTTGTGCCGGGCTGGATTTCGGCACGGTGATGAAACGACCACTGAAATTACTGAAAGGCTTCACCAAGTACGGCGTCAAGAAAACCAATCTGTTTCAGGAAGTCTGCTGGTGCTGGCGCGAGCTGCCGATCCCGGTAATCACTGTGCTGCACGGTTACTGCTACGGCGGCGGCATGCAGATTGCCCTGGCGGCAGATTTCCGCTTCACCACACCTGATTGCGAAATGTCGATCATGGAAATCAAGTGGGGGCTGATCCCGGACATGACCGGCAGCGTCACCCTGCGCGAACTGGTCCCCATGGATGTAGCCAAGGAACTGACCATGACCGGCCGCCTGTTCAAGGGCGACGAAGCCAAGGCCCTGAATCTGGTCACCCGGGTTGCCGACGACCCACTGGCGGAAGCCGAGCAACTGGCCGAGGCCATCAAGACCCGCTCCCCGGATGGCATCAGCGCCGCCAAGAGTCTGTTCCAGCAAACCTGGAATGTACCGGAAGCGCAGGCCTTCGATACCGAAAGCAAACTGCAGTTCAAGCTGCTGCGCGGCAAGAACTATCGTCGCGCCCTGCAGGCGGGACAGAAAAAGGAAGCACCACAATTCAGTCCCCGCGAGCGGGACTACTGAGGCCATAACGACAGGGTGCAAATCACACAGCGACTTGCACCCTGGCCAGGCAACAAAACCGTCACCCCCTGCAACTGCCAACTCACCCCTGTTTCGTAGCCGCTTCTTACGGCATACTCAGGCAAAAATCTGAGTTTGTTGAGGCACAGCATGATTTCCGTGGCCGAAGCCAGCGGCGGCTTTTCCGCCCTGACCCGCATGTACAAACGTCTGGTCGATGAATTTATCGGCCAGCTCCCGCTGCAACCCCAGTCATTCCCTCTGGCCCCCACCGAGGATGCCTTCCAGCAAGGCATGTGTGCCGACACCACCTATGTGGTGAAAGGCGGCATGCTGGGCATGCGCTGCCAGACACGCAAACTGTTTACCTGGGACGAGGGGGACATGATTCTCCCGGACGCGGGCAGCGACGAGGTCACCTACTACGCAGAAAGCGCGGTGTTACTGGCTGCCTACCCCACCGTAAAACTGGTGGAAGCGGTCCTGGCCGATGAACAACTGGCGCGACTGTGGACACGCATCCTCACCATCCAGCAGGCCATGCTGGTACGCCTGCTGGCGGCCTATGTACCGGAAGAAAGCCATACCACCCCGGGCTTTGCCTACTTCGAACCCGGCGACGTGATCATCCGCCAGGGGGAACCGGCAGATTATGTATTCAGCCTGTTCGAAGGCCAGGCGGATGTGCTGGTGGACAATGTGGTCGTGGGCCATGTCAGCGAAGGCGAGGTCCTCGGCGCCATCGCCCTGCTGACCCACTCCCCGCGCAGCGCCACGGTGAGAGCAAAGCAGCGCTGCTCCGTGGTCAAGGTGCCCAAGCATCAATTCAAGGACCTGATCCGCACCAACCCCGGCATGATCCACAGCCTGCTTACCGACATGGCACGGCAGGTCACTGATCTCAATAACCAGGTGGTTCAGTTGTCCGCCTGAACATGCGTGGGATGCCCTGCATTGTCCCTCCCGGCAAAGGGGCCTATATTGGAGACACAGAGGTTGGCCAACGCAACTTCTCGCAAGGCCGGCCTTCGTCCTCAGTCAGGGAGGTTCCGACCATGCGCCATATTCTCTCTATCGCCATCATTCTATGTCTGTTGATTCTGCTGGCGGTCTATTTTCTGTCTGATTCCGAGCCCGAGATCACCCAGCCCGGCTTTACCCTGGAGCCAGAGCAAGAAACCGTTACCACGCCGCAATCCCCGTCTACCCGCCAGGATAATCCAGGTGAAACGTCATCACCCACAGAGGAATGACCCCGGCTCTCTGGCGGATACGCTGGGCTGCCCGCCGACCACTCTGGCGGAATTGGCATCGCTGGACAGGGACCGCCAGCAACAGCTGGCGATCCTGATTGAGGCCTGCCAGCAACGGCAACGCCAGGCACACGAGCAGGCCCTGCGGGCTGCCCTGCCCCGCTTCCTGCGTCCGCTGCTGGGATCTGCTTCCGGTCAGGAGAGCTGAGCATGCTGACCAGCCAGATAGAAGTGCGCAAGCTGTCGGCCCTGCTGGACCAGCCGGCATCGTCACTGGCGGACCTGACGGCCTACCCACCGGAAGCCCTGCGCCAGCTCCGCCACCTCTGTGAAGAAAAATGCTTTGCCTCCGACCGCGACCGGTTTCACCGCTGGGCGCAATGGACCTCGCTGTTACCGCCCCCGCTGATGGCGGCCCTGGCGCGCCGCGCAGGGCCATTGCTCACCGCTCGTATCGCCACGGAAATGCCATCCCATCGAGGCGCAGCCATCGCCCGACGTCTTACCGCCCCCTTTCTTGCCAGGGTCTGTCAGCATCTGGACCCACAACGCAGCCGTGAGCTGATTCGCCAACTCCCCCCGACTCTGCTGGTGGACACGGCCCTGACCCTGATAGAGGCAGGCGCCTTCATGCTACTGGGCCGGGTCGCCGACGCCCTGGACGACGATGCCACCCGGGCCGTCATGGACGCAGTGGCCGACGATGGCCACCTGCTGCGCATCGCCCTGTTTATGGAGTCACGCACCCGCCTGGACCACCTGGTGCGCTTACTGCCCCGGGAACGGCTGGCCCGGGCCGTGCTGCTCGCCACGGACCCAGACAACGACCTGATGCTGGAAGTGATCGCCTTGCTCGGCAACCTGGGCTACGAACTGAAGCATCAGCTCGGCGACCTGGTCGCTAACCAGCCCGCCGCCGTGCTGAAGCGCATTATTCAGGTGGCCGAACAACATCAGCTGTGGCCGGACCTGGTTCCGGTGATCGCCGAGCTGTCGTCTGCCACCCAGCAACGGCTGCTGGAACTACCGATTCTGCAGCAACAGCCGGAGATTCTCGGCCATATCATCACTGCCGCCGATCACCATGGTTTGTGGAGCCGGTTATTGCCGCTGGTCGGCATGATGAACCCGGTGCTGCTGCAGGAGGTGGGCCGCCAGGCCGCCATGCTGGACCGGGCTGCCATCGAGCGGGCCATGGAAGCCGCCCTGACCACCGAGCAGTGGCATGCCCTGGTCAGGGTTGCCCACCACCTTCCTGCACAACGGCAACAGGACATCGCCGAAATCATTGATGCCTACGGCAAGGTGGACCCGGCACTACGACAACGGCTGGTGACACTGGCAAACGATAATGGCCTGCAGGCGTTGTTCGCCTGACGCTATCAAGGCCATCTATTCTGCGTAAGCTCAGTGCAACCTACCGAAAACATCTCAATCCTCCCCCAGCAACTCATCCCGTAGCGGCTCCAGTACCTGCAAAGCATGCTGATACCCGCGCTCTACCAGCATATCGAGCGCCTTCCAGTCGAACATGTTCACGTCGGTCACCGGCATATGCAGACACACATCGGAACGCGCCACCGACGCCGGGTAAACGACGGTGTCGCTGTTGAGAGTGGCGGTACGCAGCAGGATCTCGCCGAAACCGGGCCAGCTGGCACCGCGCTGGCGGCGCAAGAGGGCCCCGGGGTCAGGCAGGCTGGACTTCATCTCTTCCAGGGCGATATCGCTCTGGGCACTGACGCTGGAGGCGATAATGGCACCCCGCTCCATGGCCTGCATCACGTCCGTGGGCAGATTGTCCACCACCCCACCATCGCACAACAGCTCCCCTTCAAACAGCACCGGCGGCGCCACCCCGGGCACACACATGCTGGTCCCCACCCAGGTGGCCAGGCTACCGAACTCATGGACCACCGCTTCACCACTGGACAGGTTGCTGGAAACACAAAAATAACTACGCCACAGGGATTCGATGGTGCGCTCGCCAAACACCGACTGCAGGCGCTGGTGGAATTTTCGACCACGGATCAGGGAGACCCGCGGCAGCGTATAGTCATTGAGGTAATTACGGCTGACGAAGGTATCCCGGGCCACCTGCATCATCTCCACCGCACTGAACCCGCAGGCCAGCAGGGCCGAAACAAAGGCGCCCATGCTGGTGCCGCCCATCACGTCCACCGGCATCTGCAGCTGCTCCAGTGCCCGGATCAGGCCGATATGGGCAAAGCCGCGGGCGCCGCCACCGCCCAGCACCAAGCCCAGACCGCGACCAGTGATCTGCCGGGCCAGAGCATCCAGATCCGGTCCATACCAGGGCTGCACATAATAATGACTGCGCGCTTTCAGCTGTTCCCGCCAGGCGCGGGTGTGCGTGGAGCTGTCGCCACGGGCACACAACAACACCAGCTCCAGCGGCGCCAGCAACGGGCCTGGCAACCGGGCAAGGGCTGGCACCGGTCGCGGCTCGGCGCCGGCTTCCACCAGCATCAGCACCCGGTCACCGTGGCGCAGGCAACGCTCTGCCCAGACGCCCTGCCCTTGATCGGCCACATAAACCAGATGCGGATGGGCCGCTTCCAGACGATGCAGATAGGTTTCCAGTCTCTGCTCACTGTCACTGTCCGTGGCAAGGCTGTCCTGCCCCAGATCCGCCAGCACATGGGCCTCGGTGACCATACGCGCCCGTGGCCAGCCGCCCAGCCGCCCCACCAATTCCTCCCCCAGGGTGGCCGCCGGCACCCCGGGGCTGGCCGGCACCAGCGACAGGGTCCCCTGGCGGGCAGCATGGCCGGGTCGCGGCGTGTCCCGCTGGCGCAGCAGGTAGCGACTCAGGGCCAGCAGCACCGGCGGATGGTCCAGCAGAAAAGGCTCCAGGCCCTCGGCAGGAAAACGTAGCAACTGGCTATCGCGCAGAACCAGAATATCCTGCGCAAAGGGGTGATCGCCAAGCAGCTCACTGGCACCGATCAAGGCACCGGGGTCGATCAGCGCAGTGGTGTCCGCCACCGTTTTCTGCAGGCGTCCGCTCAACAGCACGAACAACCAGCGCGGGGTATCTCCGGCCTGACACAGGACCTCCCCCACGGGCAGGGAGACAGGTTCCGCCAGATCAGCCAAGGCGGCGACAGCGGCATCGGGAAGATCCGCAAACAGGGGTAGGGACGCCAGTCGGGCTTGTGTCTCGTTCACCGCAGCCTCCGGATAGACTACTTTCAAGCCTACGCCCGGGCTGACAGGGGAAACAGTATCGCTGTGTAAGTGACTCGGGAAGCATCTAGCTTCGAGGAACGAGAAGCGAAACCCCGGGCCAGCAAGTGATTTTGCCTTTCGAAACTCGCTTCTCGCGACTCGAGCGAGCCTTTCCGACTACTGCCGGGAGCACACAGGGCAAGCCGGGTCTTTATGAAAACGCATTTCCCGCCAGGACAGGGTGCGACCGTCGAACAGCTTCAGAGTGGCAGGCAAAGGCTTACCCTGCAGCACCTGTATGGCGGCCAGGGCCTGCAGGGTACCGATGGTGCCCACCACCGGGCCGACGATGCCCGCCTGGCTGCAGGCCAGATCGCCGTCGGTGCCATCGCCATAGACGCAGGCGTAGCAGGCGCTGTCCGGCTGGCGCAGATCGAATACCGCCAGTTGCCCGTCCATGCGGATGGCAGCGCCACTGACCAGCGGCACCCGGTGAGTCACACAGGCCTGATTGATTTTCTGGCGGGTGGCAAAATTATCGGTGCAGTCCAGCACCACATTGGCCGCCGCCACTTCCCGGTCAAGCCAGTCCGCATCCACCCGCAGGGTATGCGCCTGCACCGACACCTCCGGGTTCAGCGCCAGCAATTGCGCCTTCAGGGCCTCGGCCTTGGGCTGGCCCACATCTGCGCTCCGAAAGGCCACCTGCCGATGCAGGTTACTCAACTCCACCGCATCATCGTCTGCCAGCACCAGCTCGCCGGCCCCGGCACCGGCCAGATACAACGTCGCCGGATTGGCCAGCCCGCCACAGCCGACCACCAACACCCTCGCTTCCGCCAGGGCGTCCTGCCCGGCCAGATCAAAGTCCTCCACCATCAACTGGCGGCTGTAGCGAAGTAGCTGGTCGTCGTTAAGCATGATTCTCTCACAGGCCCGCAAGCGCGTTATAAAAAATCATTTACCACAGAGAACACAGAGTTCACTGAGGAAATACCCGGTCTCTACCCTACGGTTCGGCTTTTGGGGTTTTCGCTGTTAATTATTCACTATTAACGGTTAACTGACCCAACGTCACCCGCTCGTTCCCCCCCAAATCCCGCTCGGTACGCACCGCGTCAAAATCACCCGCCTCCATCAGTGCTCGCACCTCGTCACCCTGTTGGTAACCATGTTCCAGCAGCAACCAGCCACCGGCAACCAGGCAAGTACAAGCCTGATTGATAATGGTGGCCAGGTCCGCCAGCCCCCGCTGGTCTGCCACTAATGCAGAGCGCGGCTCGAAGCGCACATCGCCTTCTTCAAGGTGATGATCCGTCGGATCGATATAGGGCGGGTTGCTGACGATCAGGTCGAACGGGCCATAGCAGCCCTCCAGCCAGCTGCCCTGCTGCAAGGTCACCCGGGCGGACAAGTCACGGGCATTGCGCTGGGCCACCGACAAGGCCTCGGCACTCAGATCGATCAGAGTCACCTGCCACTGGGGGCGCTCCAGAGCCAGGGACAGGCCAATGGCACCGGTACCGGTGCCCAGGTCCACCACCCGGGCGGGGCCGGCGGGGCCCAATTGCAGAGCCAGTTCCACCAGGGTTTCTGTGTCCGGTCGGGGAATCAGGGTGTCGGCGGTAACGGTGAAACGGCGGCCAAAGAATTCCCGCTCGCCGGTCAGGTGAGCCACTGGCTCACCCTGCTCGCGGCGCGTCAACAGCGCCAGAAATCGTTGCTGCTGCTGCGCATCCAGCTCCCTTTCCGGCCAGGTGAACAGATAGCTGCGCGGGCGCGCTAACACATGGCAGAGCAGCACCTGGGCGTCCAGGCTCGCACTGGGAGACGCTGCAAGCCGCTCACGGGCCTGACGCAGGGCCGCATCAATGCGCATCTCAGCTGTCGCCAAGGGTCGCCAACAGATCCGCCTGGTGTTCGGACATCAGCGCACCCAGCAATTCATCCAGGTCCCCTTCCATGATTTCACCGAGCCGGTAAAGCGTCAGGTTGATGCGATGATCGCTCACCCGACCCTGGGGATAATTGTAGGTACGAATACGCTCGGAACGATCCCCGGAGCCCACCAGGGATTTACGCTCAGCAGCCTGCTCCGCATGGGCGGCATTCTGCTGGGCATCATACAGCTTGGCGCTGAGCAGGCTCATGGCCTTGGCCTTGTTCTTGTGCTGGCTACGCTCGTCCTGGCATTCCACCACCACGCCGGTGGGCAAGTGGGTGATACGCACGGCGGAATCGGTCGTGTTGACGTGCTGGCCGCCGGCACCGGAGGAACGGTAGGTGTCGATACGCAGGTCTTCGGTGCGAATCTGGATATCACCGAGATCTTCGGCTTCCGCCATGATCGCCACGGTGCCGGCGGGGGTGTGAATACGCACCAGGCATTGCGCAGCGGGGGCCCGCTGTACCCGTTGGGACCCGGATCCAAACATGACGCGGGAATAGACACAGTCGCCGATGACCCGCGCGATCACTTCCTTGTAGCCGCCATGCTCGCCTTCGCTGGCGCTCACCAGCTCCACTTTCCAGCCATTCTGCTCGGCATACTTGCTGTACATGCGGAACAGGTCACCGGCAAAAATCGCCGCCTCATCACCGCCGGTGCCGGCGCGCACTTCCAGAAACACATTGGCGCCGTCGCGAGGATCCTTGGGCAACATCAGTTTCTGCAGCTCGTCGGCCAGTGCGTCCATCTGTGTGGTCGCGTCACGGGCTTCTTCCTGGCCCATTTCGCGCATCTCAGGATCACTGTCATCCTGCATTGCCTTGGCGGCGTCCAGGTTGGCAGCGACTTTCAGGTAATCCTGATAACACTTCACCACCGGATCGATTTCCGAATATTCCCGGGACAGATCCCGAAACTTTTTCTGGTTACCAATAATCTCCGGGTCCGACAACAGGCCGGACAATTCTTCAAAACGGTCGGCCAGCTTTTCCAGCTTGCCTTGCAAAGACGCTTTCATAAGACCCTCAAAGGGATTTATTTCGGTTCGGACGGGGTGTCCGGGTCGTCAAGCAGCAACTCGCGGGCCAGCAGCAATGATTCTGCCCGGCCCTCCGCCGCCAGCTTGCGCAGGGTCACACTGGGCGTATGCAGCCACTTGTTGACCAGGGAATGCTGAAACTTGCGCAGTACCTGCTCCGGATCACCACCGTTGTGCAGCTGCTGGAGCGCTTTCTCCAGCTCGCTCTCGGCCAGGCTGGTACGCTGCTGTCGATACTCTCGCAGCACACTCACCGCATCCTGCTCACGGCGCTGGCGACGGTGGCGGACGATGGCATCGCGAATCAGCTCAGCAGCCTCCTGGGCGGCCTGCTGTCGGGCACGAACATTTTCCTGAATCGCTTCCTGCAGATGATCCACCGTGTACAGATAGACATCATCCAGGTCACCCACCTCGGGCTCGATATCGCGAGGCACGGCGATATCGACCATGAACATGGGTTTGTGACGACGTTTTTTCAGGGCTCGTTCGACCATCCCCTTGCCCAGAATAGGCAGGGGCGCGGCGGTACAGGAAATCAGGATATCCGCCCGCTCCAGGGCCACCGGCAACTCTTCCAGGCTGATGCCGCGACCGCCGACACTGGCAGCCAGCTCTGCAGCCCGTTGCTGGGTACGGTTGGCAATGGTGATTTCGCTGACCTGTTGCTCATTGAGGTGACGCGCCACCAGCTCGATCATCTCCCCGGCGCCGATCAACAGGGCACGGCTCTTTTTCAGATCGGCAAAGATATGGCGGGCAAAGGACACCGCCGCATAGGCCACGGATACCGGGTTGGCGCCGATACCGGTTTCGGTACGAATGCGTTTGGCCACCGAGAACACTTCCTGGAACAGCCGCGACAACTCGCCATTCAGTAGCCCGGCCTCATGGGCACGGGCATAGGCGTCGCGCATCTGGCCCAGAATCTGCGGCTCGCCCAGTACCAGCGAGTCCAGACCGCCGGCCACCCGCATCATGTGTTCCAGGGCCTGCTCGCCCTGATGCTGGTAGAGCACGGACACCAGCTTATCCACCGACAGGTGGCGACTTTGCGCCAGCCAGGCGGCAAAATCCGGCACTGTCTCGTCAACCAGACAATACAGTTCGGTACGGTTACAGGTGGAAAGCAGGGCCGCCTCGCGCACCCCGGGCATATCTCGCAGGCTGGCCAGCGCCGCTTCCGCCTGCTGCGTGGAGAACGCCAGACGTTCACGCAACTCCACATCCGCGGTGGTGTGATTGACGCCAACAGCGACTAGATTCATAGACTCTCGTGCCCGCAGCAGACCCGGGCCACTTTCCTCACCGGTTTACACAAGGGCGGCAGTTCATCGAGCGATCATTATGGAACTGTCTGCCTGCCGCACCCGTCAGAAGGCAATAGCCCGGTGAAAACAGGCCACGCAAGGGTCACGCATTTTGCGTGAAAGCGCCCTCCAAAACAATGACGACCCCGCTGATCAACGGCACAGGAGCTGCTTATAGCAGGCTGGGTTTGGGCAATCCCGGATCGCTGTGCCATGATAGCCGGACCATCAAACAGGCATACTGGTTAATGACGCGATTCGCTTTTTTGCCGCTGTGCGGCGCCCTGCTGCTCAACGGCTGCGCCAGCAAGACACCGGCCCCGACACCCGCCGACCCCGAGCCACCTGCGGCCACCCAGAGCGCCCCGAGCTATGACAGCGAGACCCTGTCGGACCTGCTGGTAGCGGAAGTGGCCGCCCAGCGTCAGTCTCTGGGCGTGACGCTGGCCTATTACAGCCAGGCAGCCCGCACCACCGGCGATCCACAAGTGATCAGCCAGGCGGCTCAATTGGCCCATTACCTGGAAGACCACCAGCAAACCCTGGCGCTGAGCCAGCTATGGCTGGAGAAGGTGCCCGCCGACGAAGAAGCCCTGCAACTGGCCATTCTTTCGGAAATTCGCCTGGGTAACATCGACGCCGCCAGCCGTTACCTGGACACGTTGCTCGGCGAACACGGCGGCGAGGCTCTGGGCCGGCTGGTCAGCCAGGCCCGCGGGCTGGATGCCCAAGGCAACCGGCAACTGGTGCAGGCATTGGCGCAACTCTCCGATCGTTATCCGGACCAGGCGCCACTGTGGTACGCCCGCGCCCTGTGGCTGGAACATGAAAACGATTACGTCGGCGCTCTGGAGGCAGACGAGCGGGCACTGGATCTGATGCCCCGCCACGAAGACGCCCTGCTGCTCAAAGCCCAGTTGCTGCACAAACTCGGGGAAAAAAAGAAGGCCCTGCGTCACCTGAAAAAACTGGTTCGCAAATATCCACAGGCACGGCGCCCCCGAATTACCTATATCCGCATGCTGCTGGCCGCCGGCGACACCGGCAAAGCAGAGAAACAGCTAGCCACCATGGCCGAACAGCATCCTGAGGATCTGGATCTGCGCTTCTCGCTGGCCTTGCTGGCCCTGGAAGCCGGCGCCACCGAACCGGCCCGCCGGCAACTCCAGGCCCTGCTGGCCGAGAATTACCGACCCGATGACATGCACCTCTATCTG
>NZ_JBNPEC010000247.1:0-11316 GCF_051117345.1 Alcanivorax sp. | reverse complement strand
CGCACATCGCTGCCCAGCCCACCGACCCTCACAAGGAACGGCTGGCCGCCGCCGATTGCCAGTTCTGCCCCCACGGCCAGGGCATGCTCGCCCTGCCCAGCCACTATTTTCACGTGGTTTCCCAACACGCCGAACCGGCTCCGTCCGCCGTGGCAGCCCCGGTACGACGTACCCTTGAACGCCTTTCCTACCCCCCGCGCGGCCCACCCGCCTCTGCCTGACACCGTTTGCTCAATCCGACAGCCACCGCACGGTTCACCGTGATGGTCGGCCGTGCATAACGCTGTCGGACACCCGTTCCGGACCACGACACCAGGACCCCATTGAATCCAGCGTCGTGGCCGCTCAAACGTGAAGACAGAGGTTTCTATGAATTCTCGACGCCACACCCTGGCCGGGTGCGTCGCCGTGGCGCTGGCAGTATCGCTGGCCCCAACGGTCGTTCAGGCCGACGACACCGAAAACACCGCCAATGAACTGGAAGCGGTGAACGTGTCCGCCCTGCCCCTGGGCAGTGACAGCCCCAGCACCCCCTATTCGGTGATGGACCAGCCCACCCTCAGTCAGAAAAGCGCTGCCACTCTGGGCGAGACCCTCAACAACCAGCCCGGCGTGCACAGCGACACCTTCGGTGGCGGTGCCAGCCGCCCGGTAATCCGCGGCCAGAGCGGACCGCGCGTGGGCGTGCTCAATGACGGCTCCCTAGTCCTGGATGCTTCCAAGATCTCACCGGACCACACCGTGACTGTCGACCCCATGCTGGCCAGCCAGATCGAAGTGCTGCGAGGCCCGTCCACCCTTCTGTATGGCAGCGGCGCCAGTGGCGGCGTCGTGAATGTGCTGGACAGTCGCATCCCCACTGAACGCCCCCGCAAGGAAGTGGAAGGCTTCATCGGCATGCGCGCCAACACCGTGGCGGATGAAAATGCCACCGCCGCCGGCATCACCTTCTCCGCCACCGACCATCTGGTGTTCCGGGTGGAAGGCAGCCGCCGCGACGCTGACGACTACGAAGTGGACGGCTTCGACCGCCTCACCGTGCCCGGCACCTACGCGGAAAGCGACAACAGCAGCATTGGCGCCTCCTGGATCGGTGACCAGGGCTTCTTCGGCATGGCCTACAGCTACCGTCGTGACAACTACGGTCTGCCCGGCCACAGCCACGAGTTCGAGGAATGTGGTGTCAGCGGCACCAGCCTGGACTGCCCGGATGAAGAGCACGACCACGAACATGGCGAGCACGACGCCCCCTTCGTGGACCTGGCCAGCCGCCGCGTGGACGCCCGGGGTGAATACCGCAACCCCATGGACGGCATCACCGCCATCCGCTTTCGCGGCAACCACACCGAATACCGCCACCATGAAATCGAGGAAGGCGAGATCGGCACCACCTTCCGCAACCGGGGCGGCGACGCCCGACTGGAAGTGGAGCACGCCCCCATCGGTAACTGGCGGGGCGTGGTCGGCATGCAGTACACCGACTTTGACTTCAGCTCCCTGGGCGGAGAATCCTTCGTGCCGAAAACCGAAAGCCGGGCCCTGGCCCTGTTTGCGGTGGAAGAGTACCGGCTCAACGATCAATGGCGTTTCGAACTGGGCGCCCGTCAGGAGCGTCAGCGACTGCGCCCGGACGACCGCCCCGGTGAAGCGCTACCGGATCTGAAGCAGGACAGCACCTCCCTGTCCGCCGCCGCCAACTGGGCCTTCGTGCCGGGTTATGAGCTGGTACTGTCCGTGGGTCACTCCGAGCGCGCCCCCAGCGCCCAGGAGCTGTACGCCGGAGGGGTGCACCTGGCCACCAACACCTATGAGTGCGGTCTTCTCAGTGCCTGCGGTGGCGGCCAGCGAGACCTGGACGACGAGATCAGCCTCAACGCCAACCTGAACCTGCGCAAGACCCAGGGCGACTGGCTGTTTGATCTGGGCGTGTTCGAGAACCGCATCAATAACTACATCTACGCCCGTACCCTGGATCAGATCGAAGATTTCCGTCTGATCAAGTACAGCCAGCGGGATGCCACCTTCACCGGTGCCGAAGCCTCGGTGAGCTACTACGGCGTCGACCCCATCGGCATTACCGTCTTCGGGGACATGGTACGCGCCACTTTCGATGATGGCGGCTACCTGCCACGCATCCCCGCCAAGCGGCTGGGTACCCGGCTCAACACCTATGTGGGCCATTTCGATGCGGAGCTGGAGTACTACCGCACCTTCGCCCAGGACCAGATCACCGGTTTCGAGGAACGTACCGATTCCTTCGACATGGCCAACGTCACCGTCAGCTACCGGCTGCGCGGCGACCAGCGCTACACCTTTTTCGTGCGCGGCAACAACCTGCTGGGCGAGGAAGTGTTCAACCACACCTCCTTCCTGGCCAGCACCGTGCCGGAACCGGGTCGTAACCTGACCGTGGGTACCCGTATCGAGTTTTAACGCCTTGATCGTCGATTGAAAACGACATACCCCGGCGCCTTTATTCCGCCGGGGTCGCGAACCGAATTGGAGAACACCATGCAACGCTTCAAACACGCAGCCAAGCGGGGCCCGGCCCTGCTTATCTGGATGCTGGCCGCCCTGCTACTGGCCGGCTGTGAAAACGAAACCGGCAGCACCCCGCTGGGCGGCGGCGAAGACGCCCATGACCATGATCACGACCATGATCACGGTGACCACCCGGGCCGCTTGGTCATTGCCTCCAGCGATGGCACCGGCGATCAGCTCTATATGTATGATCTGGAAGAGCAGGCCCTGCTTCCCGGCTCCCTGTCGCTGAATAGCGCCCCAAGCGCTCTCTACACCAGCCCCGGCAAGCGATTTGTACTGGCTCCCCAGCGCAGCGCCAACCAGGTGCAGATCGTGGACGGCGGCCTCTATGTGCATGACGATCATGTGCATGAAGACGCCCCCTCAATGGCTGGCACCCTGAACGGGCCCGCCCCCACCCACTACCGGGTCCATGGTGAACAGGCGGCACTGTTTTACGATGGCGATGCCGGCAACGCCATCATGGCCAAAGTGGAACTGCTGACGGATGAGTCCCTGGAAAATGGCGGCAATGTGGCCAGCCAGACCCTGGACAGCGCTCATCACGGCGTCGCCGAACCCCGTGGTGACATTCTGCTAGCGACCTACCGCACCGCTGCCAACGGCCTGCCGGAAAAGGTGGACATCTATCACCAGCATAACGATCACTATCACCTGGAAGATACCGTCAACCTAGACTGCCCGGGCCTGCACGGCGCCGGCTCCAATGAAGACTATTCCGTGTTCGGCTGCAGTGACGGCATCCTGATCGTCCACCAGGACGGTGAAACCTTCACTGCCCAGCACGTGGACAACGCCACCCTGGGCCTGACTGGCAGCGAGCGGGTCGGCAGCTTTGACAGCCACCATGAATTGCCTCATTTCGTGGCCTATGCGGGCGACCGGATTCTCATCATCCATCCGGATGATGGCGACGCGGAAGAGCTGGACTGGACAGAAGGCGCCAACGTCTCGCTGGACAACCACGGCCTCGACCCCCATGGCGAACACCTGGTGCTGCTGGATGACGCTGGCGACCTGCGCATCTTCGACACCGCGGACTGGAGCGAACATGCCCATGTGGAAGAGGCTATCGACCCCAGCACAGCTCCTCCGGCTTCCGGCCACGGCAGCCGGATCGCCATGGCCGTAGCGGGAGAACCCGCCCACGTCTTCCTGGCCGATCCCGGCAATGACGCCATCGTCGTGGTGCATCTGGAAGAAGGCGAATTGGAAGACCCTCTGCCCCTGACGTTCACACCCGGCAAACTGGCCTGGGTAGGCCTGGCGGGCGAGCACGACCATGGCGATGAAGACCACGACCATGATCACGAGGGTGAAGATCACGATCACGACCATGAACATGACCACGAGGGCGAGGGCGAGGATCACGACCACGAACATGATCACTGATCCCCGGCCCAACCCAGCAATCTTTCAGGAGGGGTAACCCTCCCGTTTGCTGGGCTACGGCGGATCTTTTCCGCCGTAGCGCCCTTCACAGCACCGCGGAGTCGCCCCAGTGCGGCCCGCAGCGAACAACCTGCCTGCAGGCGCCCCTTTCCCGACAATCGCCTGCAGGCAGCTTCCTACAGCGCCCCCTGATCCCCCGGTCGCCCTACCGCCTTCTTTTCACTACAATCCGTTTCATTACTTCGTCATACACATGACTCAAGCGGGAGACACCATGAAAAAAGTACTGCTAGCCGCCATCCTGGCTCTGCCCATGTTCGCCCAGGCAAGCGGCTACGCCGGTCTGGAAATTGTCAGCAGCAAGATCGAGCCGGACAACACCAGCTCCTCCGCCAAGCCGAACGCCCTGCAATTCAAATTCGGCACCTGGATCAACAAGGATGAAACCCTCGGCGGCGAACTGCGCCTGGGCCTGGGCGTCGGTGATGACGAACTGAGCAACAACGTGGACCTGGAAATTGACCGCATGTACGGCGCCTACTTCCGCGGCCAGTTCCCCAACACCCTGCCGGTACGCCCCTACGGCCTGATCGGTGTGTCCTACATCGAAACCACCGCCAACTTCCCCGGCGGCGGTTCCGACGGCGAAAACTACAAGGACTTGTCCCTGGGCCTGGGCGCCGACATCACCATCACCAACCAGATCTTCCTCAGCGTGGAATACCTGCGCGCGGTGGATCGTAGCGGTGACGAAGTGTCCAACCTTGGCTTCGGGATCAATGGGCGGTTTTAAACCGCTTAAGGCTCCATAAAAAAACCGCGCGTCTGCGCGGTTTTTTTATGGACACCAGCACTGCCTTGAGACAACACTTATGCCTTTCGCGCAAACGCGGACATACGATCCAGCCATGTCTGCCGCTTGGCAGCCGACGCATACCTCACCGGTCCCAGCACGGTCATTTCAACTGGCTTGATGCCCACAAATTCAAGAATGGTTCGACGGATCTGATTGTGGGCCGGGCTACGGTACACCAGTCGGAAATACCAGGGCGGCGTATCCATGGTAGTGATCACATGCGCTGACCGGCCAGCCAGCAGCTTATCCCAGAACTGGGAGTTTTCACGATACTTGAAGGCATAACCCGGCAGGAAAACACGGTCGAACATGCCTTTCATGATGGCCGGCATGGAGCCCCACCACACCGGAAACACCACCACCACATGCTCTGACCAGGTGAACGCTTCCTGAATGTCCTTGAGTCCGGGTTCCAGTTCCTGGCGCTGGTTGTATCCATGGCGCAACACAGGATCGAATTCAATTTCACCCAACCGAAAGTAGCGCACCTCATTACCGGCCTGCTCCGCACTTTCTGCATAGCGATCGGCCAACGCACGACAGAAACTGTCCGGATCCGGACTACCCAAGATCATCGCAATCTTCTTTCCCATGAAATTCCCTTTGTGAATAGATCTGAACCAACACACGAATCCCCCGCCTCACCGTCACGCAGCTTTCGACTCATGCTGTTATGGCAGAGAGATGGGGAGCGCCAGTGGTATCGCAAGGCCTTCAATCAAAAGAAATACAGGGCAGGAAAAATGGGACGCTATTGGCCTGATAAGAATCCGGTACGAGTGACCGCTCCCACAGTTAGGCAAGACGTGTGCGGCGGGCATAAAAAACCGGGCAGCTTGTGGCTGCCCGGGCCTGGTGGTGGCTCGGTTAGCGCCGCTCTCCCTTATCGGTCTTCGTAACGTTGGTGCCTGAAGAAGATGCCGGTGTCACCGAATTGGGACAGTGTGAACTCGGACTGGGTGACCAGTTCGCCGATTTTGACGGCGCTGTTGCGACGCTCGCGGGCGTAGCGTTCGATAACCTTGGGCCAGATGGGTTTACGGATCTGCTACCGGTGCCGTAGACGTCATACACCTTGGTGCCCGCCGGGATGGACGGAAGCTCCAATTAGGGGCACGCATAACATTGTTTTTCTCTCAAATAACGCCAAAACATGATCTGGAACAAGAGCTTCGTCATCGCAGGGAGCTACTGTGATGTAATGACCATGTTACAAAGCATGGATGGCTGAGAAGGGAGAGCAGCATGGGCAACATCACATCAGTGCGGGTAGCAACAGACTTTTCAGCAGCGGCCCGGCGGGGCATGGAACGGGCAACCTTGCTGATTCGCCAACTTGGCATTACCCATGGCAGCGTCTACCACGCACTTGATCCCCACTTCATTCGCGCCGTGCGGGATCTCTTACCGGTATTGGCCGAAGTCGAACAGAAACGTGGTTATGCCGCAGAATCCGGACTTGAGAAAGCCAGAAAAGCGCTGGAAGAAGCCAGCGGCATTCCTTTTGAGCAAATATTGAAGGAAGGAGATGCTGCCAGTGTTCTGGTCGAGGGAAGCAACCCTGGCGAACTGCTGATCATCAGCGCCAAAGGGGAAACCAGCCTGGCCGACGTTGTTATTGGTAGTACCACGGAACGGGCACTACGCCGCAGCAGCGGCCCTGTTCTGGTAGTCCAGAATCCCGCCACTCAGCCCTACCAGAAAATACTGGTGCCCGTGGACTTTACCGAAGACAGCCAGCGAGCGTTAATGCTTGCCAGGGAACTGGCCCCGGATGCAATGCTTCACATCATGCATGTCATCCCGCCTCTGCCTCAGGAGCATGGCCTTCAGGCGATAATCACTGTCGAGGATATGGCCAAGTACCTGGCGCAAACCGAGCAGCAAGCCATTAACTCCATGGGGAAACTACTGGCGCAATGCAACATCGAACCGGAAAGTGTCACCACCATCATTGAGGACGGCTACACCCCGATGGCCATTAATAAAAAAGCGGATAGCCTTGAGATTGACCTGATAGCAATGGGAAAACATGGCGAGACCGCCCTAAGCGATTGGCTACTGGGTAGTACAACCCAATATGTGGTCAACCATAATCACTGCGATCTGCTCGTGGCCAAGGCATGAACCCGGCGGACAGAATCTAGCTCAGGCGTAGACGTATATCCATATCAAGTCGTTGCTACAACAAACCCCGCGTTTTCCCCCAACACCCAAACGTGCCGCACACAACGGCAGTAAGGGTTTAACACCTGGTAATAACGCGTTCGAGTCATAGAGACCTCCTTGCTTTCCTTGGCATCGACACTAACGGCAACCGCAGAGACTAACTATTAGAGATCAGAAAAACGCAAGACATCTTCCTGTTCATACGTGCTTTGTATTCGCGCCGCTGCATTCGGATACTCTATGTCATTGTATTCGAGCTGTGGAGTGACGGGTAAAAAAGCAAAATTGGCAGCCTTGTCATCCTAGTCAAATAACGCCGGGGTTTGATATCCCAATAGACAGAATTTACAACCCATTCCTGCTTAGGCTTATAAAATGCCTTCCACTTGGGGGGTACGCATGCACCACCAACTTCCCCGGCGACGGTTCCGACGGTGAAAACTACAAGGACCTGTCCCTGGGCCTGGGCGCCGACATCACCATCACCAACCAGATCTTCCTCAGCGTGGAATACCTGCGCGCGGTGGATCGTAGTGGCGATGAGGTGTCGAATCTTGGGTTTGGAATCAATGGGCGGTTCTGAGGTCTGTTGATGACTGCAGGCTGAACGAGAAACGCCCACCGAAAGGTGGGCGTTTTGGTTTAATGCATGCAGCGAGCTTTTACGCTTTCAAAGCTTTCATTGTTATCTTCGGCATCCATGCCTTTGATACTATCGCAATCACCGTGACAACCATCAATATAGTCATCGTAATCGTCGAAAGCTGGTTGCTCAATAGAATTAACGTCGATTTTTTCGCCGCCCTCTTCAAATTCATAGTACATAGGCAGAGTAAAATACTCATTCCCACCCTCCTGCAAGGCTGCATTGGCTTCAGACTCGAACACAGGATGAGACAAAATTTTAGAGTTTTGTTCTATGCGCATTAAATAGACCTCATAGGAATGCGCGATAGCATTTAACTGATGAACCCTATCGATGATAACTTTTATTTCTCTTATTTCCCCCTCTATACCGGCAACAAACTTATCTCTCGCCCCGTGAAATTTTTTATCAGGAACCATCCTACTGCGCTTTTCATCTCGGCATTTTTTTACTCGCCTATCAGCATAGGGCCCAGGAACCCAAACCCACTCGCAGACTTTTTCTTTATAGTACTGCTTAACCTGTCTGTCCGGTGATTTTTCATAGCTAAGATCATTAAAATCCCCCAAATTCGTATTGAGGTTATGTGACTTAATAAACTTACTGTTATTTAGCTTTGATTTTAAGACAACCAGCCTTTCTTCCAATGTATAAACAACATCTTCACTGAGCTCCCTTGTTTCTTGAATTTTTTTATTCACATGGTGAAGCACAAAAGGAAGCGACCTTTCTTTGGTGATCACGAGGGCAATTTCACAGACACCGATCAAACTGAAGGTTTTGCTGGGCCGATATTCGTGCTCAAATAGGTAAGACATAGCTTCGGAGAATGACAACCACTCTTCGCTTCTTAGCCGATAGCGTCGACCACCCTGAAGCAATATAAAATTATCCTTGATATTTCTACAGGTGGTATATCGCTCAGCTAACATCCCCTCGCTTTGCACATCTTGAAGGATCTCCCTGAACAATTCCGGCAGTTCATCCAGCGCCATCAATATCGCTTTATTCTGCACAATAATCGCATCCGCCTTTGCATCAAGGCGAAGCAAGTATTTTTTTATCTTTTCCAAGTCTTCTCGTATTTCACGGTTTGCATGATATTCATCATACGCATTAAATGAACCCGCGATAAAAGACCCTGCTGCCAGAGCAATTTCCCAGCTCATAATAAACCCCTTATTGTTTTGTGGCCTCAGTATCGGCAACAATGAGTAGATAGTTGTTGGTAGTATCTGTCGGGCCACCACTGCGCTTGTAATTGCTCATAGAAACCCGACTTATGGATAGCGCTGTATTCATATTTTTGGGTGAAAATTTAGCCGGCAATACAACAAAAGACAAAAGCACTGACAGGGCATTTAAAAACAGCTCGAATGGCTTAATAAATAGCTTGGACAAGGGTTTAAGTAACGCATCCACTACTTTTTGCCCGGTATATAAGCGGAGCGAACCAAAGTTAAACTTGGCTAAGAAGCTAACACCAGAGCTGCTGATTGTCTTGAGAGACAGCTTGGGTTTTCCCTTGATACCAACCCCAATATTTTTCCAGCTGCTCCAGCTAGTGCTGCACCGATGGTACTCCCTATAAGCATAGGTTAGGCCCGCCCAGGCATCAGTAGCCACACTGCCTGAAATTTTGTTAGACACCTTGATATCAGGAATGCCTACGGAATAACGATAGTTGAGATACCCCTTAATAGAGTCCAGCACCCTTAATGTTTTAGTGCGATCAGCATCGTTGGCATTACCGAAATCGGCAACTACCTGATCAAAAAAGTACTCATTAATGGCAACGGCCAAACCATCTTTTACCTTGGAGACAGACAAAGATTGCTTGACCGGTGTGCCCGCGATGCGTAACTCATTACGCGATTCAATGTCAGCTATCAGCTGCTTAGAGAATGCATTCGAGGCCCTCAGGAAAAACTCAATATCGGCCTCTGACCTCATTTCAAGCTTCTTAGTAGCGGCATGCCGCAAGTGTGCGGGTGTATCATGATAGGCGATCAGGGATTCATCCGTGTAAAGCAGCTTATCCCAGCCCCCTGCTGCAGCAACATCCTGCTCCAACAACCACTGATAATGGTCAATTTGGCCTTTAATAGTAGCCAATTCATTTAATTTCTCTTCGGAGGGCCTCAGATGTGCACCAATTGAAACGGTAGCATCTTTTATTTTCATAAAAGACGGGTACACATCATGACCAGACACCTGCGCCATAGGAAGATGAATGGTTTGTATAAGATCTGGCCCAATTTTAGTGGCAGCAAATGCGAACAAAGAGACAATCAGATCACTGACTCGCCCTGCAGTTAAAGCATTACCGCCGTCATCAAGCATTTTCTCCTCGATGGCTTGATAAACTCTAGCAAAGTCCTCTTGACCTACGAACAATGAAATCGGCACGATTTTAAGAGCAGCCTGTGCAACTTCTGCCGCATCCCCTTCTGCAGATCCATCAATCTGTTCAATATCTAGATAAGCCTCTAGAGTAAAGGCGACATCTTTAATATGCTCTTTCCAGGCTCCACCGGATGAGTTAGGCCATTCGAGATAGAAATTTATGTCCGAGGCCCCAATGACAACATTAGGGTCTAGATTAATACCAATAGCCCGCGCTTCGGACTTGGCCGCATAAGTGTACACAAGGCGATTACCAGACAAGGCCTGAGTGACATCTTGTTTTGAGTCATAGAGTTTGAGGACAAGCGGCTTAGCTTTTCTAATAGGCGTATCTTTCTTGGCACCGACTAGCACTTCCATACTAAAAAAGGGTTGTTTGGATATAGTATTCCTGAGCTCTTCTTTACGATAGTAAAGCCCTGCATCGTGAAGACGATGAGCGCTTAGCAAGTTATTGATACTGTCCTGACTTATGCTGAAGACAGCATCAGGCATATCTGACGTGGGCAGAATTTTATCGAAAATTGCGGCAAAGTCTGGCATGCAAACTCCTTTGGATTTTTATGCTACAGGCCAAAATTTAGGTTCAATGGTTTATTCAAATTTGGCTCACCATTTTCGATGGGAAACAAAACAGACCTTGGTTCGCATTGTGGACCTTCCCCTGATTTTATAATTCCCGCAGTTGCTAGAGCACCTATTGAAGCGAGAGTTTCCGGGCTCTTTGAATCGGATGTTTGGCCAACCTTAGTCAGCAGTCCGTTTGAGAACTCGGCAGAGAGGCTGAAAGACCCATAACCGGCTTTGAAGTCGAGATATCTTTTTGCGCCTGGTAATGACACTACCGTTGCGGAGCTCACGCACTTATTAGTTACTGTGTAAAAAAGATAAGGAATTGGTTCGTAGTAAACCACGCCGTTGTGATCAGCATTGAAATCTATGCTTGCACACGCTGGCAAGCCAGCCGCCAACATTATTGCCATATATTTTTTCATCGCCCCCCCCGTATATTTTCTCATGACAGCGTATTAAGTCGAACGAGCGACCTATTTCTTAGACTCCCCCGCCCCCCTTTATGCAAATACCTTATACCAACCGCTTAGCTTTTTCTGTAAGCCATATCCTACAAATTTATCGTTCGTTCTGTTTAACACAGGCTGCGTTAGCGGATTGAAAGTTCGCCATGCAAGCATAGCTCCCACAGGGAAGAGGATTAATAGGATGGAGTGTTTTCTGGAATGCAGTAAGGGCTGAACTAAGCGGGTTTCGCGGTCGAACGACCGCTCCCACGGGATGGGGTGGT
>NZ_JBNPEC010000183.1:0-11376 GCF_051117345.1 Alcanivorax sp. | reverse complement strand
CTGCAGAACCCCGATCAATACCGAAGCAGCCATCATAGACTGCAAGCCGGTGTCTGTGACCAGTGTGACCATCACCAACGCCATGGCGCCGGTAGCCGCCGACACCATCCCCGGGCGACCGCCGACAAACGCTATGACTACAGCGATACAGAACGAGGCGTACAACCCAACCTTGGGGTCTACACCGGCAATAATAGAGAACGCAATCGCCTCTGGAATCAAGGCCAGGGCAACAACGGAACCTGCCAGCAAATCGCCACGGATATTGCTGAACCATTCCTGCTGAATAGATCGAAGCATGAAGAACAATCCTGTTTTGGGAGTACAACAAACAAAGGTGCTGCGCGCTGGCAGCAGAACACGGGATGACATGGCGCAGCGCACCATACGGCAAAGCCGGAGACGGGCTGTCTACTAGGGCGGACTCAACCGTGGGAGGGTCATGAACAGTCTCGAGTGATTCGGAAAGGCGCGGAGTCTAGCAGAGCGAACCGGGCTTTGACAGGCAACGCCGCCGGCAGCCCTACGCCCACGCGCTACAACATGCGACAATACTGCCCCCTGACACCCGCTTGCCGCCTTGCATGAATGACATTCTGACGACAACAACCCCGCTGCCACAACTGGATCGACGCCTGTCCGTGGCACCGATGATGGACTGGACCACCCGCGATTACCGGTTTCTGGCCCGGCTGATTACCCGCCACACCCTGCTCTATACCGAAATGGTGGTGGCCCAGGCGATTCTGCGCGGCGATCGTGAGCGGTTTCTGGCGTTCAATGACGAAGAGCACCCGGTCGCCCTACAGCTTGGCGGCGGCGAGCCCCGGGATCTGGCCGAAGCGGCCCGGATTGCCGAGCAATACGGTTACGACGAGATCAATCTCAATGTGGGTTGCCCGTCAGACCGGGTGCAGCAAGGCAAGATCGGCGCCATTCTGATGGCCGAGCCGGAACTGGTGGGCCAGTGCGTGGAAGCCATGCAGGCGGCGGTCCGCGTCCCGGTGACGGTAAAAACCCGCATCGGCATTGATGACCAGGATGATTACGGCTTTCTCTACCGCTTTGTAGCTCGTATGGAGCAGGCCGGCTGCACCAGCCTTACCATTCATGCCCGCAAGGCCATTCTTTCCGGGCTATCCCCCAAGGAAAACCGGGAGATACCCCCGCTCATCTATCAGCGCGCCTATGCCATCAAGCAGGCCTTTCCCCATATGGAGATCGTCCTCAACGGTGGCGTGAAGACACTGGATGAGGTGCATGAGCATATGGGTGACGTGGATGGCGTGATGATTGGTCGCGAGGCCTACCAGAACCCCTATTTCCTTGCCGACGCGGATCGCATCGTGTTTGCGGATGAACACCCCGTGCCCAGCCGCCGGGAGATCGCCGAGCAATTCCTCCCCTATGTGGAGCGCCGCTATGCGCTGGGTCATGCGCCCAAGCATTCCCTGCGCCATATTCTCAACCTGTTCCAGGGCGAACCCGGCGCCCGCCGCTTCCGCCGCCACCTTAGCGAAAACATGCACAAGGCGGACACTACCCCGCAAGTGCTCATGGACGCTTTGGCACAACTATCTTAGGCTGTAAAAAGCCTTTCACCACAGAGGACACAGAGTGCACAGAGCCAAAAGCCGGATAGCACACTCTGTTTTTGTGGGAGGCTATGCTTGATAGCGAATGCCGTGCCCATCTCTTCACCATGCAAGCATGGCCTCCCACACCGAGATTTACCTCTGTGCACTCTGTGACCTCTGTGGTGAAACAATAATTCTGTCATGGCGGCGCAGTACCGTGCCCCGCGATGACACTGAAAGGAACGGATACCGTGAACAAACGTGAACAGCTAGCCCAATGGACCTCCCTGGTGGCCGATACCGGTGATCTGGACATGATCGCCGAACTGGCGCCGGAAGATGCCACCACCAACCCTTCCCTGCTACTGGCCGCTGCCCGTGACGACCGCTACCGGCCACTGCTGCAGCAGGCGGCTGATTTGTGTCGCACTCTGGGCCATGCTGGCGAGATGGACTGGCTGACGGACTGCTACGCCTGCCTGGCCGGCCAGGCTATCCTTGAACGGGTTCCCGGTCGGGTGTCCAGTGAAGTGGATGCCCGCCTGTCTTTCGATACCCGCGCCACCGTGGAAAAAGCCCGCCGGCTGATGGCCATCTACCGGGAACTGGACGTGGACCCGTCACGCATCCTGATCAAGACTGCGGCGACCTGGGAAGGCATCCGCGCAGTGGAGGTGCTGGAAGAGGAAGGCACCCGCTGCAACGTGACGCTGGTATTCAACCAGACCCAAGGCCTGGCCGCCGCGGAAGCCGGCGCCACCCTGATCTCTCCCTTTGTGGGCCGCATCTGCGACTGGCACCGCAAACAAGGTATGGAAATCGCCACCCCGGATGACGACCCGGGCGTGCAGTCCGTGCGCCAGATCTACCGCACCTTCAAGGCCCGCGGGCTGGAAACCATCGTGATGGGTGCCAGCTTTCGTAACGCCGGCCAGATCGAAGCCCTGGCCGGGTGCGACAAACTCACCATCAGCCCCGCCCTCCTCGCGGAACTGGCCGCCGATACCGGTAGTCTCACCCAAGTACTGGATGCGGAACTGGTAGCTCCGGAAGACGACTGGCACGCTGTCACCGAGGCCGCCTTCCGCTGGCAACTCAATGACGATGCCATGGCCAGCGACCTGCTCGCCGATGGCATTCGCCGCTTTGCAAAAGACCAGGTGGCGCTGGAAACCCTATTGCAGGAGGAAGGTGTAATTTGAATTGGCTGAACCGACTCTTTCGCCCCGACCAGCCCGAACAGCAGACCAGCGAGCACGACCTGCACCGGGCCGCAGCGGCCCTGCTGCTGGAAGTGGCCCGCACCGACGGCACCGTGGCCCCGGAAGAATCACAACGCCTGATTCAGGCGGTGGAAAGGCACTGGCATCTGGACCCCCAGGAAATGAATGACATCCTGGCGGAACTGGAAAATCGCGTGGACCAGGCCACCGACCTGTTCGAATTCACCCGCCCGCTTCGCGATCACTGGGGCCCGGAGCCCAGAGTCACCTTGATCGAGGAAATGTGGGCCATGGCCGCCGCCGACGGCCACGCCGATACCCACGAAGAGCACCTGATCCGCCGGGTCAGCGACCTGCTGTATGTGTCGCATGGGGACTATATTCGAGCCAAACTGAAAGCAGTTAACAGTGAGTAGTTAACAGTGAACAGCACGCGCCAAGCGTGGTTCAGGCTTTAAAACCTATGAGGCCGCGCCCAACTGATGGGCGCGGCCTCATAGCATGAAGATTAAGATAAACACTGCTCGCGCAGCTGTTAACTATTCACTGTTCACTATTAACTGCCCTCACCACCCCTCATCTTCCAATTCCGAATCCCTCTCCTCAATCTCCGGGAAACGCAGGGAAGGCGCATCGCCGGATTCGAAGCGGCGGCGCTGCAGGTAGGCATTGCGCAGGAAGGTGTAACGGTCACCAACGATATTGCGCTCCAGATCCAACAGATCCGCACGCAAATCCACCACATACAACGCCGTCAGGCTGAAGCGGGTCAGATCATGCTCTATGTAGTGCCGCAGACGCATGTAATCTTCCGGGATAATCGACGCTGCATCGCGAACCGTGGACGGACCCCAGAACGGCAGCACCAGGTAATTGCCTTCCGGAATCCCCCAGCGAGCGAACGTCAGGCCCAGATCGGTGTTGTGCTTGTCCAGGTCGACCTTGCTGGCCACGTCAAAAAGGCCACCAATGCCCAGCGTGCTGTTGACCGTGAAACGACCAAAGTTGTGGCCGGCATGGCCCCAGCGCCACTGCAACACACTGTTCAGGCCGCTGCGGAAATCCCGCAGGTTCTCGAAGAAGCGGGTCACAGTGTCATCGAACCAGCCGGGGGTCGCCTTGCGATAGCCCTTGGCGGCTGGCTTCAGGGCGTACTTGTCGAGGGTTTCGTTGAAAGCAAAGATCTTGCGGTTGATATCTTCCCAGGGGTCATCATTTTTCGGCTCGCTGCCTTTGGGAGCATCAAAGGGGGAAGATGCCTCGCCCCAATCCTCGGCCTCCGCAGCGGCGAGGGAGCAGGAAACACTCAGCAATATAGTTAGCAGGAAATAACGCACGGTCACCCCGGTAAGTCGTCGACGCTGCATTATAGCCAGCCCGTCGCGTCCCCGAACAGGGGCGCGGTAAAACCGGGAATTTACGAGCCACCGGTTGCCGGCCGGAAGAACCGCCGGGCAAACCAGTAATCCAGGCTCACATATCGCCCTGCCCCGTAAAAGAACAACACCAGCAGCATGATGAAATAGGTCGCCGCGAATTCAATACCGTTGTTCAGCACCACCAGATTGCCCTTTTCCGTGAGCCACGGATAGTTACCGTGCGTTTTCAGAATCGACCTGGCACGCCCTAGTCGCTCACCGACAGCCTCACTGTTTTCCAGGCTGGCTGCAGCACCGGGGAGCCCTATCTGCGCAAGCGGCAAGGCCGTGCTGGTTGCAGGGTTGGAAGGCGCAATCGCAAACCAGCCATGCTGCCAATGCACCGTTGCCATGGCAATCAGCATAGTGAACATCAGTGGCACGGTGATATAGCGGGTCAACAACCCCACCAGCAACAACACTCCGCCCACCAGTTCGGTGGCGGTCGCCAACAACGCCAGCAGTGCAGGAAACGGCAACCCCAGGCCCCATTCCTGATTCCCGAACCAGGCAACCGTACTGTCGAAGCTCATTGCCTTGTTGTAGCCGGCACTGATCATCACCGGTGCCAGATATAACCGCAGCGCCAGCGGCGCCAGAAAATCCAGGGAACGCGTGCGATTCAACACAGCATGAAGAGAAATCAGCAGGGGCTTGCTCATGGGAATCCTTAAAGGCTTTTTAATGTGGTTCCAATAAGGATGTCTCGCTCACGCATTTGTTGCAGTATCGTCAGAGAAAAATCGGCAAGCTTGCCCACATCAGCGAACTGCAACTCGCTCGCCAGCACCTCCACAACCTCATGGCCGGTCAGCCCAGGATTTTCATCGATCAACTGAAGCAGCCGGGCTGTGGGGGCATTAATCTCCATAAACCGTACCCGGTCTTCCCTGTCCCGGTAAACCAGCAACCAGAGCATTTGTTGCAATGGTGTCTCGGGCTGAAAGTCGGCGCAGATTTCGTGCACCGGGTAGTGGTAGCTGAGCACCACATGGAGCGGGCTTAGCTGGGGAATGGCCCGAAGCAGATCCCCGTCAGGGTGGAAACCGGTCTGGGGAAACGTCTCCGTGGAGGCATCCAGTACCAGCTCCATCCACTCGTAGTGAGCCAACTCCAGCAAGAAAGGTGGGTCACCCTCCTCCAGCCCCGTGCCGGAGGCCAGAAAACTGACAAACTCCTGAGGGATTTCCAGAAAATACGGGGTCTGGCAGGCATGATGTTCGAAAAAGGCGCGGACCAGACGTTGCCACCGCTGTGCATCCAGAATGGAATGCAGCACCGGAAACCCCTGAGTGATAAACCCATTCACGTTGTTGAAAAACAGGTTGCGGTAAATCTCCAGCCGGCGCTCTTCGATGTCGCCGGGTGCCGGGCGTGTTTCCGGATTGCGCAGATGGGCCGCAAAGCGGCGTTGCAGTGTCTGAAAATCTGGCTCACTCATCCCAGCTTCCGTGTCGCAGTGCGCCGTTGGTCCTGGTAGTGAGCAATTTTTTCCAGTTCACCAAACAACACATCATTGCCCGGGAAGTTGAAATCCCGCTCCAGCAAGGTCGGCAGTGCACCGAATTGCTTGTAGGCATGTTCCAGCAATTGCCATACCGGATCGATCACGGCGCTGCCATGGGTATCCACTTTCAGATCTTCCGCTTCGTCGAAATGCCCGGCGATATGCAGGTAGCAGATACGCTCGCCCGGCAACGCGCTGATGAACTCGTGTGGGTCATAGCCGTGATTGATACTGTTTACGTAGGCGTTGTTCACATCGAGTAGTAGCTCGCAATCCGCTTCTTCCAGTACTGCATTGACGAAATCAATCTCCGACATTTCAGAGCCGGGAGCCGCGTAGTAGCTGACGTGCTCGATACCGATTGGCTGTTCCAGAAAATCCTGCACCTGCCGGACCCGATCGGCCACGTAGTGCACCGCCTCTTCGGTAAAGGGAATTGGCATCAAATCGTACAGGTGACCGTGGTCACTACAATAACTCAGGTGCTCGGTGTAACGGCGAATGTTGTGTTCCTTGAGGAACCCTTTCACCGCTTTCAACAATTCGAAATCCAAAGGTTCAGGCCCACCCAGAGACAGGCTCAAACCGTGGGTAACAAACGGAAAACGCTCGGTGAAGGCACGAAACTCCTTCGCCAGACGCCCACCCATGGGAATCCAGTTCTCCGGTGCCACTTCCATAAAATTGAAAGGTGCACTTTCCGGGGAATCGAGGGTCGGAGAAAGCGGGCCCATCAGGGCCCGCCGAAGACCCAGGCCCACTCCGGACACTGGTGTCTCAGGTTTCATGCGTTGGCTCCTGCTTATGCTTAGGCATCACCGCCGCATTTGCCTTCACCACACTTGCCTTCACCTTTCTTGTCGCCATCTTTTTTGTCTTCGGCACCGCATTTGCCTTCACCGCTTTTCTCGCCGCAGCTACCTTCGCCTTTCTTGTCACCGCACTTGCCTTCGCCACACTTGCCTTCAGCGTGGGTACCAGCCAGTTGATAACCGGCTTGCAGGTCGGAGGCTGCAAAGGGGTTCTCAGCAGCAGAAGCCACCGGAACAGACAGTGCAGAAGCAACAACAGCGGCACCAACGGTAGCTGCCAGGGGGTTCAGTTTGCTCAACTTAGCCATGTTCAGTCTCCATACATCATTATTGAGGTTGTATCCGAAACCGCACAATGCGGCTCAGGCAAACCACGTTTATTCGCGTAGCGCCTGATTCAGACAATATAGAGATGAAGACGTGAGGTAAACGTTACAGGCAGCATCAAAAAAGGCCGCAAAATGCGGCCTTCGTGAAGCTGGCGTGAAAGCGATGCACCGCTATTTGATACGGTTCACAATCACGCTGCCGATGGAGTAACCGGCGCCAAAAGAGCAGATCACCCCTTTGGTGTCCACCGGCAGGTCCGCGTTGTATTTGTGGAAGGCGATAATGGAACCGGCGGAGCTGGTATTGGCATAATCATCAAGAATCACCGGCGCTTCCTCGCGGGTGGCCGGGCGACCCAGTACCCGCTTGGAAATCAGTTCATTCATGCTCAGGTTGGCCTGGTGCAGCCACATACGGCTCAGAGACTCTACCGCCACACCGGTATCGGACAGATGAGAGGAAATCTGCTCGGCCACCATGGGGCAGACTTCCTTGAACACCCGGCGCCCTTCCTGGCGGAACAGCTTGTCGCGAGCCCCCACGCCGCTTTCGTCGGCACGGTTCAGGAAACCGAAATTGTTGCGGATGTTGTTGGAGAATTTGGTCTGCAGACGCGTGCCCAGCACTTCCCATTGATTGTAGGAGGTGGCGTCTTCCTTGCGCTCCAGAATCACGGCGGTAGCGACATCGCCAAAGATGAAGTGGCAGTCGCGATCTTCCCAGGCCAGGTGGCCGGAACAGATTTCCGGGTTCACCATCAGCACCCGGCGGGCACTGCCGTTACGAATGGCATCGACACCGGCCTGAATACCGAAGGTAGCGCTGGAACAGGCCACGTTCATGTCATAGCCCCAGCCGTGCTCCATGCCCAGAGCCGCCTGCACTTCCACGGCCATGGCCGGGTACGGGCGCTGCATGTTTGAGCACGCCACCAGCACCGCATCCAGATCATCGGCAGTCAGGTTGGCATTCTCCAACGCCTGTTTTGCTGCTTTCACGGCGATTTCTGCCTGAATGGAGACCTCGTCGTCGGACCGCTCGGCAATGTTCGGTGCCATCTTTTCAGGGTCGAGAATGCCAGTTTTGTCGATCACAAAACGCTGTTTGATACCGGACGCCTTTTCGATAAAGGCGCTATCGGAGGGACCCAACGCCTCCACCTCACCGGCCTCGATGGCCTGGGCGTTACGCTCGTTGAACCGTTTTACGTATTCGTTGAAGGATTCCACCAGCTCGTCGTTGGTGATGGTCTGCTCCGGGGTCCACAGACCGGTGCCACTGATTACTACAGAATAGCTCACAAGCGAGTCCTCGCACTCGAACGGGGCAAAGGGCCCCGCTCCACAAATGGGAATAATGGGTCGATTATCCGGATTCGGGGTGGCCAGCGCAAAGGGCGAGGGAGGATAGTTGTTACGCTCGCTACGGAGTTAATGTAGGAGCGCCTCTTGAGGCGGGAAGCGGGCGTAACGTTCTGCTATGCGTTGTCGTCCTCCGTGCGCTTCCTCGCTCGCGAGGTTCGCGCCTCAAGAGGCGCTCCTACAGCGGCTTCGCTGAGAGGATCGCTGATCAGCAGAGCTCCCACTGCTTGTTCAGGCGTTTCGTGGAGACCGGTACCCGGGTGCCGAGCTGCTGTGCAAAAAGGCTCACCCGGTATTCCTGCAACATCCAGAAATACTCCTGTAACGGTGCCGGCTGCTGCCATAGGGGCAGACCGGCAGCGCGGGTGAGGTATTGCTTGTCAAAAGCCTCCAGTTCCGCAGTGAGGGTGCGATCCTTGCCGATCTGGCCACCCAGCTTGTCCAGGCGGTGGCCGATGGCCTCCAGATAGCGCGGATACTCCATTAACCAGGGCCAGGGCACCTGCAACAGAAAATCCTCGCGGAACAGGTTAGCCAGCTGCTGCTTCAGGTCCCGATGGGCATGGGCCCAAGCCAGCGGGAAGTTTTTCTCCAGCTTGCCCATCCACTGCCGGTAATCGACGAACAGCTTGCCGAAGGTGGTCAATTGCTGGCTGGCCCAGGGCACGAAATCGCCCCGATGGGCATCCAACCTGGCCTGGAAAGCGGCGTCACCCCGCACCGGTTCATCCAGCCGGAAATGTTCGGCCAGTATACGCAGTAGCGCATGATCCAGTGCCTGCCGGGCCATGCCGCCCTTCTCTGCCTTAAGCTTCTGGAACCCCGCCATCTGTGAGGCTTGTTTGCGCAGGTCGCGAAGCTGGACACTGAGCTTGAAGCCCAGCAAACGGGCTGTGCCCCAGCGGTGGCGCCAGCGCGCGTCATCGCCATCATCCCGATAGCGCAACACCACACCGTCGCCATCCTCCTCCAGCGCCGGATAACGACGCACCACCATGCCACCGAGATCCTGTTCGCGGGTTTCCGGCAGCGTGCCGAATACCCATTCCTGACCACGCAGCGCTGGTTCCTCTCGCTCAGGTTCCGGCAAGTTACGGGTGACGCCGTCCAGTTTGTCACGGACTTCATCCAGGTAGCGCCCCTGGGCCAGCACCTTGCGCTTACCATCCACCCGGTCAACCACCTGGATGAACATGCGTAAATGGTCCGGCAGCGTGGCGTCCTGCCACTCTTCCCGCTCGATACGCACACCGGTCATGCGCTGCAGTTCCCGGGTCATGGCCGACAACAGTGGCTCTTTCTGATTCAGGGTTTCCAGTAACGCGCCAACGAAATCCGGCACCGGCACAAAGTGACGCCGACGAGCCTTGGGCAACGCCCGAATCAGGGCTTCCAGTTTTTCCCGCAGCAGCCCGGGCACTAGCCAGTCCAAGCGGGTATCCGGCACCTGATTGAGTACCGCCACAGGGACAATCAGGGTGACCCCGTCGCGTTCCCCGGTGGGGTCGAAGCTGTATTCCAGCGGCAGGCTGATGCCGTCCAGACGCAGCTGATCCGGGAACTGGTCGTTGGCCAAGTCCGGGCTGCGTGACAGTAGGAAATCCCGCTTCATCAGCAGCGCATCCTTCTGCTCGGCGGTGGCCTTTTTGTTATACCAGCTCATCAGCCCCGCCAGGCTGGTCACATCCTGCGGCAACCGCTCATCATAGAAGGCCACCCGGGCCTCCTCATCCACCAGAATATCGCGCCGGCGCAGCTTGTGTTCCATCTCCTCCAGCGTCTCGAACTGCTCCCGGTTGGCCTTCACGAAAGGCGGCTCGCGGTGCAATTCCCCCATCACCAGCCCTTCGCGGATCATCAGTTCGCGGGCTTCCTGCGGGTTGATGGGCGCATAGTTGACGCGCCGGCCACTGGCCAGGATCAAGCCGAACAGGTTGACCTGTTCCTTGGCCATGGCACAGCCGCGTTTCTTCGACCAGTGCGGCTCGAAATACTGACGTTTGACCAGGTGAGCAGCGGCCGCTTCCACCCATTCCGGCTCGATACGCGCCACGGTGCGGGCAAACAGCCGGCTGGTTTCCACCTGCTCTGCCGCCATCAGCCAGCGGGCCTTGGTTTTCGAGAGCGACGAGCCCGGCCAGATCAGCGGCTTGCGATTGCGCGTGGACAACCACTCACCCTCATCCGTGCGCTGCATCACATTGGCCAGCAAACCCGGCAACAGGGCCTGATGCAGCGGCCCATAAGCCCCCTCTACCAGCCCCTGCTCGTTCATGGTCGGCGGGTTCAGCGCCCAGCCCTGTTCCTTGCACAGCAACAATAACTGGCGATGGGTATCGCGCCATTCACGCATGCGGGTGGGCGACAGGAAGGTCTTCTTCAGCAGCTTCTCGTACTGGTTGCGGCTGAGCGCCTCGCGTTGGCTGTCCGCCCACTGCCACAGCTTGACGAAGAACAGGAAGTCCGAGTCCTTGTCGGTGAACGGCTGGTGAGCCTGGTCCGCCTGCTGCTGCTTGTCGTGGGGCCGTTCGCGGGGGTCCTGGGCGGCCAGGGCCGAGACAATAATCAGCGCCTCGCGCAACACTTGTTGCTGCGCAGCAGCCACCAGTATCCGCCCGAGGGTCGGATCGAGCGGGAAACGGGCCAGTTGCCGACCCAAACTCGTCAGCGTTTGTTTTTCCGCCAGCGCACCCAGCTCATCAAGCAGCCGATAACCGTCCCGGATCAGGCGCCCGTCCGGCGGTTCGATGAAGGGGAAGTCTTCCACGCGGCCGAGTTTCAGATCGGCCATTTGCAGAATCACCGCCGCCAGGTTGGTGCGCTGAATCTCCGGGTCAGTAAACGCGGGGCGATTGAGAAAGTCATCTTCGTCGTAGAGGCGAAAACAGATACCGGGCATGATCCGCCCGCTGCGACCGGCCCGCTGGTTGGCGCTGGCCTGACTGACCGGCTCCACCGGCAAGCGCTGTACTTTGGAGTGGACGCTATAGCGGCTGATGCGGGCGGTGCCCGCATCGATCACATATCGGATACCCGGTACGGTGAGCGAGGTTTCCGCCACATTGGTACTGAGCACCACCCGCCGGCCTCGGTGAGAGGCAAAAATGCGGTGTTGCTCAGCCTGACTCAGCCACGCATAGAGCGGCAG
>NZ_JBNPEC010000095.1:0-11398 GCF_051117345.1 Alcanivorax sp. | reverse complement strand
AGGGCACGGAAAACCTGCAGCGCTGGGCGGCCATGGGGCTGCCTGTGCCGCCGAGCTGGCGGGTGAATCGGGACGTGGTGCAGGACAGCTCCCCGGAATCCCTGGCACAACAACTGCGCGCCTTGCCGCGCATGTTCAGCGAAGAACGTTATTGGGTCCTGCAACAAGGACCGATGAATCCGGATTCCCAGCGTGAAAGTCTGCTCAATCTGGATTCCGATGAGTCACTTGCCGCGGCGTTGCGCAGCATCTTCCAGCGTGAACAAGGGCCGGATCATGTGGTAATCCAGGCATTGCCGCGCCAGCAGGCCGCCGGCGTGCTCTTCACCCGCCACCCATTAAGACAGGACCTTCCTCACATGGTGGTGGAAGGGGTGCTTGATGGCAGCAGCGAGCGCCAACGGCTGATCTTCGATGATGACGGTCGCCTGGTGCACGCTTCCCACGAGGAGCTGGCGCTCGGTGACCAGGTTGGCGCGCCACTATTGCGTGAGCTCCATGAGCGGCTTAAACAAAACTTCCAGCGCCCTCAGGCCGGCGAATGGGTCTTTGATGGGCAGCAGCTATGGCTGTTGCAAACCCTGCCGGTGGGCTCGCTGCCCACGCCCAGGGAGGCATGGACACGCCGGGCAGGGAACGGATTGTTCACTCAGGTGGAAACGCCATTGTGGTACACCCTGGCAGGGCGCTGGCTGAAGACCGCCTTCTGGGAGCCTCTGGTGGCCCGTGAGGGCTGGCAATCGCTGGCCAAGGTCGAACCCTACCGTCGCCAGCACAGCCACCTGTACACCAACTGTGCATTTTTCCGTGAGCTGCAGAGTCAGCACGCAGGGGCCAGCCGCTTCCTGCCACCGGCATGGCAACAGCTTGAGAGTCGTACTGATCCGGTGTCGGGCAGCAAGCTGGTGGACAGATTCACGGTTTACCGGCACCAGCTGACGCTGGCCAGGGTGAGCAGGGATTTGAAGCGCTGGCAGCAGCCGGCAGCTACCCAGGAAGGGTTATGGCGCGCCTTCATGCAGCTTGACGGCATGGGCGAACGACTCAGCGGCGTGGAGGGGGAGGTCGGATACCTGGCCTTGCCGGACCGCAGCTGCCACTACACGACACCTTTTCCCCTGGAAATGCTGGTTACCGGTGCCGAGAAAGACGCCATCGACGTTCTGGTGGCTGAACGACCCGAAGCATTAAGGGAAACCGGCCTGCGCCCGGGGGCCGACCCAGTGCACGCGCCGTTAAACGAAAGCCCCGCCCAGGCCGGCAATCTCAATGGTTTGTATGCGAGCGCCACAGGAGATCTGCCCACCTGTGCCGAACCCTCAGTGGACGATTCGCGCTGGTTGTCACTGGCTCGTCAGGCTCGAGGCCTGCGCTTTGCCATCGGCAACCGGCTGCGTGGTCTGCTGCGCGCCATGGGTGCTGTGGCGGTGAATCAGGGGCGACTACAGCATCCGGATGATATTTATTTTCTCTACTTCGATGAACTGTGGCAGCTCTGGATGGGGCAACAATTGCCTGCCAGTGCCAATCGCGAGGTGATTGGCGATCGTAAATTACGTTACCTGGATGACGGCTTGCAGGGAGCGCCGGACTGGAAAATGGACCAGATTGGTTACGGCTTTGGTGGCGGTCAGCGCCTTAGCCCGCTGCTGCGCGGCTTGCCGCTGGTGCCGGGCAGGGTAGAGGGTCCGATACGGCGGGTGTGCAGCGCCTGGAGCCTGAATCGGATCTGCCCTGGGGATATTGTAGTCGTCGATCAGGTGGAGCCTGCCTGGTTGCCCTGGCTGGTTCAGGCGGGTGGTCTGGTTATCGCCGAGAAAGACCCCTGCAATGGTGCTGCCAGCCTGGCGGTTACCTATGGGATTCCTGCCATCTGGTCCGCCAGTGATGTGATGCACAGTGTCCAGGATGAGCTGCTTGGTCATCTGGATGCCACCCATGGCAGTCTTGATGTGTTCGCGAAGATTGCCGAAGATTGAGCAGGTATCGTCTCACCATGCGGCCATGCCATGAACAACGATAACAATCATCAGGAAGAGGATACCCGCCCCTTTGTGGCGCCCTGTCATGTCATTGCCCCTTCGGCGCCGTTGCGCTGGTTGCGCAAGGGCTGGCAGGACTTTTGTGCCGCACCGGGGCCAAGTCTGATCTATGGCTTTATCATGGTCGGCCTGAGCTATCTGATCACGGCCGCCACCTGGTGGTTTGGCAATATGGGCCTCTACCTGGGGCTGATTTCCGGGTTTGTTTTTCTGGGGCCGATTCTCGCCCTGAACCTTTACGATATCAGTATTCAGATCCAGCAGGATCAGACCCCGACACTCAAGGAAAGCCTGCGTCAGGCCCGCCATTGCATGGGGGATGCACTGACCTACACCGTGATCATGATTGTGGTCTTTCTGATCTGGGCGCGGGCGGCCAATCTGATTTATATCTTCTACCCGGTTAATGAATGGCACTGGAATGACATCCTGCTGTTCTTTGGCGTGGGTAGCAGTGTCGGGGCGGTTTTCTGCGCCATTATCTTTACCGCCAGCGTGTTCTCGCTGCCGATGATCATGGATCGTCGCACGGATATGGTGACAGGTGTGATCACCAGCATTAATGCGGTATTGCGCAACAAGCTGGCGCTGCTCCTGTGGGCCTGTCTAATCGGGGTGTGTTTGCTGGTGGGGCTGCTGACGGCCTATCTGGGGCTTGCTGTGCTGCTTCCGGTGCTCGGCTATGCCACCTGGCATGGCTACCAGGAATCCATTGATGCCAGCGACTGGGAACCCCGTTTCGAGCTGCCGCCTCAGCGGCTCAGTTGAGGAGCGCCTCTCGAGGCGCTCCTCGTACCAGTCAGCGCTGTTCTTCGTCCATATAACCCAGCAGATGCGGCACCATCCGTTCAATCTCCTTGCGGGTCATCCCCTTGCGAGCGGCATAATCGTCCATCTGGTCCTTGGCCAGCTTGCCGGTGCCGAAGTATTTGGCCTCCGGGTGTGAAAAGTACCAGCCTGACACCGCCGCTGCAGGCAGCATGGCGTAGCTTTCCGTCAGCGTCATGCCGGCATTCTGTTCCGGGTCGAGCAGCTCCCACAGCAGGGCTTTCTCGGTATGGTCCGGGCAGGCCGGGTAACCGGGGGCAGGGCGGATGCCCCGGTATTTCTCGCTGATCATGTCCTGATTGCTAAGCGCCTCGTCGTTGGCGTAGCCCCAGTACTCCTTACGGACTTTTTCGTGCATGCGCTCGGCCAGCGCCTCGGCAAGACGATCCGCCAGGGCCTTGAGCATGATGGAGGAATAGTCATCGTGGTCTGCCTCGAAGCGAGCCACGTGCTCGTCGATACCGCTGCCAGCGGTGACGGCAAAACCGCCCAGCCAGTCGGTGAGCCCCGTTTCCTTGGGGGCGATAAAGTCACTGAGACAGAAATCCGGCTTGTCGTTTTTGCTCCGGTCAAGCTGCTGGCGAAGGTGGTGGAGGGTCATGAATGCCTCCTTATCACCCGGGTTGCGGTACAACTCGATATCATCCATGACCGAGTTGGCCGGCCAAAAACCTATTACAGCACGGGCAGTTAGCCATTTTTCTTCAACGATTTTCTCAAGCATTGCCTGGGCGTCTCGGTAGAGCTTGGTGGCTTCGGTGCCCACCACCTCGTCTTCCAGAATGCGCGGGAATTTGCCAGCCAGTTCCCAAGAGCGGAAGAAGGGCGTCCAGTCGATGCGTTGAACCAGATCTTCCAGCAGGTAGTCGTCGAAGACCTTCAGGCCTTTTACCTTCGGCTCGGGCGGGGTGTAGCCGGACCAGTCTGGCTGGAAGCGATGCTGTCGGGCCTGCTCGATGGAAATCAGGCTGCGATCTACCTGTTGCTGTTTGCGACGCACACGCAGGCCTTCGTAGGTTTCCTTCAGCTCTGCGACATAGTCGGCCTTGGCGGTCTTGGAGAGCAGCTTGGAAGCCACACCCACGGCTCGGGAGGCGTCGGCCACGTGAACCACCGCCTCTTGGTAAGCCGGGTCGATTTTCACGGCGGTATGGATGCGGCTGGTGGTGGCGCCGCCGATCATCAGCGGTAGATCCATGCCCAGGCGCTGCATTTCACTGGCCACATGGACCATTTCTTCCAGTGACGGGGTGATCAGGCCGGACAGGCCGATGATGTCCACCTTCTCGGCCTTGGCGGTCTCGAGAATCTTTTCGCAGGGCACCATGACGCCCATATCCACCACGTCGTAGCCATTGCACTGCAGCACTACACCAACGATATTCTTGCCGATGTCGTGGACATCGCCTTTCACCGTGGCCATCAGGATCTTGCCATTGGCTTCGTCCTGAGTGCCCAGCTCTTCCTTTTCCTTTTCCATGTAGGGCAGCAGATAAGCCACTGCCTTCTTCATCACCCGGGCGGATTTGACTACCTGGGGCAGGAACATCTTACCCTCGCCAAACAGGTCGCCGACCACGTTCATGCCATCCATGAGCGGGCCTTCGATCACATGCAGGGGGCGAGCCGCATTCTGACGGGCCAGTTCGGTGTCCTCTTCCACGTAATCGGCAATCCCTTTTACCAGGGCATGCTGAAGGCGTTTTTCAACTTCCCATTCGCGCCAGGCCAGGTCTTCCTTCTTGACCTTCTCTGCGCCGCTGCCACGGTATTTCTCTGCCAGATCCAGCAGGACCTCGGTACCGTCTTCACGGCGATTAAGGACCACATCCTCCACGGCGTTGCGCAACTCCTCGGGAATATCCGAGTACACCGCCAGCATGGTCGGGTTGACGATGCCCATGTCCATGCCGTTCTTGATGGCGTAATACAGAAACACCGCGTGAATCGCTTCACGCACGGTGTCGTTCCCCCGGAAGGAGAAGCTGACGTTGGAAACCCCGCCGGAAATCATGGCGTGGGGCAGGGTGCGTTTGATGTCACCTACCGCTTCGATAAAGTCCACGGCATAGTTGTTGTGCTCTTCGATGCCGGTGCCGATGGCAAAGATATTCGGGTCGAAGATGATGTCTTCCGGCGGGAAGTTCACTTCTTCGGTGAGCAGTTTGTAGGCGCGGGTACAGATTTCCACCTTGCGCTCGCGTGTGTCAGCCTGGCCCTCTTCATCGAAAGCCATGACGATCACAGCAGCACCGTAGCGACGCAATAGGCGTGCCTGATGCAGGAAGGCTTCTTCGCCTTCCTTCATGGAGATGGAGTTCACCACCCCCTTGCCCTGGATGCATTTGAGACCCGCCTCGATCACCTCCCACTTGGAGGAGTCGATCATGATCGGCACCTTGGAAATCTCCGGCTCCGAGGCCACCAGGTTGAGAAATTTCACCATGCACTCGGCGGACTCCAGCATCCCCTCGTCCATGTTGATATCGATGATCTGGGCGCCGTTCTCCACCTGATCACGGGCCACATCCAGGGCAGCGTCGTAATCCTCTTCCTTGATCAGGCGCAGGAAGCGCTTGGAGCCGGTCACATTGGTGCGTTCGCCCACATTGACGAACAGGGAATCCTTGCGAATGGTGCACGGCTCCAGCCCGGATAGCCGGCAGGCCACCTCGATCTCGGGGAGTCTGCGCGGAGGCAAATCTTCCACCGCCTCAGCCATGGCGGCAATATGTTCCGGGGTAGTGCCACAGCAGCCGCCAATGATGTTGAGGAAGCCTTTTTCCGCCCAACCACGGATTTCCTTGGCCATGGTGGCCGGGTCCAGATCGTACTCCCCCATTTCATTGGGCAGCCCGGCGTTGGGGTGGGCAGACACGTAGGTCTCGGAGATCCGCGACAGCTCTTCGATGTAGGGCCGCAGCTCCATGGGGCCGAGTGCACAGTTGAGGCCGACACTGATCGGCCGTGCGTGGCGCAGAGAGTTGTAGAAGGCCTCTGTGGTCTGCCCGGTGAGCGTCCGCCCGGAGGCATCGGTGATGGTGCCTGAGAGCATCACCGGCAGGTCCAGGTCATTCTCGTAGCAGTACTGATCCACCGCGAACACCGCCGCCTTGGCATTCAGGGTATCGAAGATGGTCTCGATCAGGATCAGGTCGATACCGCCTTCCACCAGGCCATCCAGCGCTTCCAGGTAGGCTTCGACCAGTTTGTCGAAATTGGTGTTGCGGTAGCCGGGGTCGTTCACGTCCGGGCTGATACTGGCGGTACGGTTGGTGGGGCCGAGTACGCCGGCCACATAGCGCGGCTTGTCCGGGGTAGAGGCTTCATCAGCAGCCTGTCGGGCCACACGGGCGGCCGCCACATTGATCTCCCGCGCCAGGTCCTGCATGTCGTAGTCGGCCATGGCGATGGACGTGGCGTTGAAGGAGTTGGTCTCGATAATGTCAGCGCCAGCGTCCAGATAGCCCTTGTGCAATTCCTTGATCCGCTCCGGCTGGGTCATGCAGAGCAGGTCATTGTTGCCTTTCAGGTCACTGGGCCAGTCGGTAAAGCGGCTGCCCCGGAAGTCTTCCTCGGTGAACTTGCAGCCCTGGATCATGGTGCCCATGCCACCATCCAGAATCAGGATGCGTTGTTGCAATTGGGCGGTCAGGGGCGCACGCACGCTCTTGAACATTGAAGACTCCGACAGGACAGCAAATGTGACCGGGCATTATACCGGCCAGCTCGGCAGATACCCAGACATGGACACGCATTGGCAGCCAATTGGGCTTGAGTGTGCGCCGGGACTGGCCACCGGGGCACGAAGGTTTCATTATGTGTAGCAAGCCGACAGCGGGGCGGGGTGTTTACTTCGTTTTCGTCAGGTGAAACCTTTGTAAAATTCTGCACTTGCCTGTGTCTGCATCTTGGGCCAGGCACAGGAATGGGCATAATTCGCGCTCACTGGATGAGGAGTACGTTTAATGGATCAATATCTGTCTCAACTTGAAACCTTTGCCAACGAAAACCTGATGCCTTACGCCTGGAATATCATCGCGGCGCTGGTCATCTTCATTGTCGGTAAATGGATCGTGGGCAAGCTGGCCGGGTGGCTCAGCCGTGTGATGGACAAGAAGCTGGACACGGAAGTGGCCAAGTTTCTGGGTAACATCATCCATGTCCTGCTATTCGTTTTCGTCATCATCGCTTCTCTGGACCAACTGGGCGTGGAAACTACCTCACTGGTAGCCATTCTCGGTGCCGCCGGCCTGGCCGTTGGCCTGGCGCTGAAGGATTCACTGGGTAACTTTGCTGCCGGCGTGATGCTGATTATGTTCAAGCCGTTCCGGGTTGGCCACTACGTGGAAGCGGGTGGTACCTCAGGTACCGTGAAGGAAATACGCATCTTCGCCACTGTGATGAATAGCCCTGACAACAAGGTAATTACCGTGCCGAACGGGTCAATCATGTCCGGCAATATCACTAATTACTCTGAATTACCCACTCGCAGGGTAGATATGGTGTTCGGGGTTGCTTACGATGCGGACCTTTCCGTGGTGAAGAAGGTGCTGGAAGAGGTTCTGGCAGCTGATGAGCGCGTTCTCAAGGATCCGGCACCGACCATTGTGGTGGGTGAGCTGGCTGACAGCTCTGTGAATTTCCTCTGTCGCCCCTGGGTGAAGAGTGCGGATTACTGGCCGGTGCTCTGGGACACCACGGAAACCGTGAAGCGCCGCTTTGATGAAGCAGGGATTGGCATTCCGTTTCCGCAGATGGATGTGCATCTGGACAAGAGTGAGTAGAGGAGAAATTCATGCGCAGTAAGTATCTCGCTGCCATGCTGATTGCCGCCGGGTTGCCGGCGGTAACGGCAGCGGCCGAGGCCGAGGAAGGCACCAGCGAAGCAAGCAAGTGGTCCGGGGATATTTCCGTTGGCCTGCTTTTCAAACGTGGCAACACCGATTCTGATTCGGTGAATGCCCATGCCAACGCAAGCCGTGACAGTGCCTTCTGGCGCCATCACTTCAAGGCGGACGCCAACAACGAGAAAGAGCGCGATCCGGATACGGAACAATACAACCGTACCGATGAAAACTATTTTGCCTCCTACAAGCTGGACCGCAAGCTCGGCGAGGAATCCCGCAATTATCTGTTCAACGTAGCCACCTATGAGAAGGATAATTTCTCCGGGTTCCACTACCAGGCCAGTTACGCCATCGGTCTGGGTCGTCGTTTTATCGAGAATGATGTGCATACGCTGGACATGGAAGCCGGTCCCGGTTACCGCGTTCAGTGCCTGGAGCCGGAAGACTCCTACGGCGACTGTGCTAATACGGAAGAAAGCGCCATCGCTCGTCTGGCGTTGAAATACCACTGGCAAATCAGCGAAAGCGCTGAATTTCAGGAAGAAATCAGCAGCGAAGTGGGTGAAGATTCCACCAGCACCAGAATGGAAACTTCGCTGACCAGCAAGATAAACAGCCATTTTGCTCTGCGGTTGCGTCACTTGCTGGAGCATGAATCCAAGGTTCCGGCAGGCACCAAGGAAACGGATCATCAGGTGACTGTGGGTCTGGTTTATACCTTTAAGTAATATGCAGGCAGCACGCTTCACGCTGCAGGAAAAACAAAAAAGCCCGCCTCACATTGAGGTGGGCTTTTTTGTGGCTGATGGTCTGCCCGGGGCAAACAAGAAAGCCGCGTGGCTGGCAGGGTGGGTTAGTCCGAAGGGGAACCACCCTTTACTGCGTTTGCGTTGTTTAAGGCCAATCCACACAACAGAAAAGGCGCAGGCACAAAAAAGGGGAGCCGAAGCTCCCCTTTTTTCTGATCAGGTAACCGATCAGCCTTCTTTCAGGGCGGTAGTGATATCCAGTACCGCGCCTTTGCCGTCGCCGAACAGCATCAGCGTGTTGTCCTTGGCGAACAGCGGGTTGGGCAGGCCGGCAAAACCGGCACTCAGAGAGCGTTTTACCACAACCACGGTCTTGGCCTTGTCCACGTTGAGGATGGGCATGCCATAAATCGGGCTGCCTTTATCTTCGCGGGCCATGGGGTTGGTCACGTCATTGGCGCCCAGCACGATGGCTACGTCGGTCTGCTCGAAGGTAGGATTGATGGTATCCATGTCCTTGAGCTTGTCGTAGGGCACTTCGGCTTCCGCCAGCAGCACATTCATGTGGCCGGGCATACGACCAGCTACCGGATGGATGGCGTATTCGACTTCGATGCCCATCGCTTCCATGGTGTCAGCCATTTCGCGCACTGCATGCTGAGCCTGAGCCATGGCCAGGCCAAAGCCGGGCACGATGACAACGCGCCGTGCGGTTTCCAGCATCATGGCGACTTCGTCTGCAGAGGTCGACTTCACCTTGCCTGCATAGACTTCGTCTTCATCCATGGCTTCACCAGCTTCCGCCATTACACCGAACAGGACGTTGGTGAGGGAGCGGTTCATGGCTTTACACATGATACTGGTCAGGATCAGACCAGACGCACCGACCAGAGAACCGGTGATGATCAGGGCGCTGTTGCCCATCACGAAACCGGCAGCGGATGCCGCTACACCAGAGTAGGAGTTCAGCAGGGCGATCACTACGGGCATGTCTGCACCACCAATCGGCAGTACCAGCAACAGGCCGAGGAACATGGCCGCAGCCACCAGACCCCAGAACACCATCTCGTTCCCCGGGTTGGCAACCAGGTAACCGATGCCGACGATGGAGCCGATGAACAGGACAGCGTTGACCAGTTTCATGCCGGGGAAGCCCATGGGCTTACCGTCGATCAGTTCCTGCAGTTTGGCGAATGCGACCAGAGAGCCGGTCAGGGTGACCGCACCGATCAACACGGCAGCGCCGGTAGCGATGATGGAGACCGTGTCGTTGGCAGAGCCGCGGAAAAACTCGGCGGAAGCCACGGAGAAGGACGCACCACCACCAAAGCCGTTGAGCAGAGCAATCATCTGCGGCATGGCGGTCATCTGTACCTTCTTGGCCATGACGGCGCCAATCAGGCCACCGACAACAACGCCGGCAATGATGACTTCATAGGTAACAATATGCTCGTTGAGCAGGGTAACTACGGCAGCAACACCCATACCGGCAGCAGCCAGCAGGTTCCCGCGCACAGCAGTTTTCGGCTTGGTCAGCCCCTTGATGCCCACCACAAACAGGCAGGCGGCGATCAAGTAGGCGATATCAATCCAGTTTTGCATGAATTACTTCCTCTTGAACATCGCCAGCATTCGATTGGTGACCATAAAGCCGCCAATCACGTTGATGGTGGCCAGCACCACAGCGATAAAGCCCAGCACATTGATCAGCATGCCGGAGTCGGAACCGGCGGCGATCAGGGCACCCACCACGGTAATACCGGAAATCGCGTTGGAACCGGACATCAGTGGGGTGTGCAGGGTGGGCGGAACCTTGGTGATCAGTTCCACACCGAGGAAGATCGCCAGCACAAACAGGGTTAGTTGGGCTACGAAATCCATTATTTCTCCTCCTCCTTGTTGGCGTCGGAGTCCGCATCAGCGGAATCGTCTGCCTCGGGCTCAGGTTTAGCCAGAGCGGGCAGGCCGAGCAGGTCGCGTAGGCGAGCCTGGGGGACATCGCCGTTGTGGCTGACCACGGTTTCGGCAACGATCTGGTCTTCGAAATCCAGTTGCAGATCGCCGTTATCGTCCAGCAGCAGGTTAAGCAGGTTTTCCATGTTTTTGCCGAACATCTGGCTGGCATGGAACGCCACGGAGGAGGGTACGTTCTCCGGGCCGACGATGGTGACGCCGTGCTTCACAACGGTCTTGCCGGATTCGGTCAGATCACAGTTGCCGCCACGTTCTGCGGCCAGATCGACGATAATGGAGCCGGGTTTCATGGCCTTGACCATGTCTTCGGTGACCAGAATCGGGCTCTTGGCGCCGGGAACGGCAGCCGTGGTGATTACCACGTCCATTTCCTTGATCACTTCCGTCATCAGCTCGCGCTGGCGCTTGAGGAAGTCTTCGCCCTGAGCCTTGGCGTAACCGCCGGAGCCTTCCGCTTCACCAGTGTCCAGGTCCAGCTCTACCGGCTTGGCGCCAACGGAGAGGATCTGTTCGCGAGCAGCAGGACGCACGTCATAAGCTTCGACCACGGCACCCAGGCGCTTGGCGGTAGCACAGGCCTGCAGGCCTGCCACACCGGCGCCCATTACGAACACGCGGGAGGCGTTCATGGTGCCGGCAGCGGTCATGTTCATGGGGAACATGCGCTGGGATTCGTTGGCGGCCAACAGGACGCATTTGTAACCGGCAATCATCGCCATGGAAGAAAGTACATCCATGGCCTGGGCGCGGGTGATCCGCGGTACCAGTTCCAGAGCCAGGCCGGTGACTTTCTTGTCGGCCAGCGTCTGGGCAAATTGCGGGTTGGCCAGCGGATCGGTCATACCGATAACGATCTGGTCTTGCTTGAATTTCTCCAGATCTTCGTTGCCGTTCTGGGTGTTGCTGCCAGGCGTTTGCACCTGCAGTACCACCTGCGCGGAAGCGAAGATCTCGT
>NZ_JBNPEC010000180.1:0-11424 GCF_051117345.1 Alcanivorax sp. | reverse complement strand
CGCGCCACGGCCTCGAAGGTTTCCACCGACGGGCTGAACACTTCCCGTTTTTCACATCGGGTGAGCGGGTCAGTGCCGTCGGCGATCAGCTCCCGGGCCTCGTCGCGAAGCTGGCGGGCAAAGGCCAGGGTGACCTCCGGGCAGGGGCCCAGGGTGATGACCTTGCTGCGGCCGTCGAATCGGTAGCTGAATTTCCAGGTACGATTGCCATTGGCCTCTACCAGCAGGTAAAGCCCCTTGTCGTCCCGGAGTTTGTAATCTTTCTTCAGGGGTTCGGCGTTGCGGACGTCCGCGGAAGTCAGGGCCATGGCTCGCTGCAGGTCAGGTTATTGTCGGCATCGCGCAAAAACGATGCGGGGATTACAGACAATAAGCTACCCAGCTTTGCCGATGCGTTCAATTGCTGTGCGGTAAGTGCCGTTTTGCGGGTGTTGGCCGGAGCCCGCCCTGCCATTGCTCAGGCGGGCCCGAGCGGGTGTCAGGATGTGGCGTCGCTGATGGAGGTCTGGGCGCCCTCAAAGAGATTCCTGACTTCGCCACCGGCAAGCACGATAGTTGCAATGGCCACAAGGGCGATAAATGCCACGAGAAGGGCGTACCCAACAACTGTGGCGCTACTTTCTTCCTGTAGAAATGCGCTGATGAACTTCAACATGGCCTGGCCCTCCTGGCGGCTTGTGTGTCCTTCATAATCACAATAGCACGCTTGTCTCAGTACGGAGATGGCTTTGATTTATGCAAAAAGGCTGTCATGAAGTTCAGGCGTGTTGGGGCTTTTCGCATCAAGCTGCTGGATTTGCGCGATATTTTTCTTTTCCGGGAATAATGCGAAATTTAAGCCTTTGTTGGCTTATTGTAAGGAGGGAGACGTGTGGCGCCGGATGCCATTCAGCAGGAGTTTGACCTGGGGCAATTTGTCACATAGGGCTTGTGCAAGGATGTGCTAGCCTGAAGAGCATTAACAGAGCGTGATTAGGGAGGGTATGCCTGTGGAGTTTGATCCGTTCCTGCTGGCCCGGCTGCAGTTTGCCGCCAATATCAGTTTTCATATTCTCTTCCCTACCATCACCATTGGTTTGTGTTGGGTGCTGTTCTATTTTCGCCTGCGCTATACCATCTCCGGTGACAAGGCCTGGGAGTATGCCTACTTCTTCTGGGTCAAGATCTTCGCCCTGAGCTTCGCCCTGGGGGTGGTGTCCGGCATCACCATGAGCTTTCAGTTCGGTACCAACTGGCCCGGGTTCATGGAGCGTGCCGGTAATATCGCCGGGCCCTTGCTGGGTTATGAGGTGCTTACCGCCTTTTTCCTGGAAGCCTCTTTCCTGGGCATCATGCTGTTCGGCAAGGACCGGGTCAGCAATCGTACTCACCTGATCGCCACGGCGCTGGTGGCAGTGGGTACCTCGTTCTCCGCGTTCTGGATTCTCAGCCTCAATTCCTGGATGCAGACCCCCACGGGCTATCGCATCGAAGACGGCGTGTTCTTCGTGGAAAGCTGGTGGGAGGTGATTTTTAATCCTTCCTTCCCTTACCGCCTGGCGCACATGTTTACGGCATCCCTGCTGACCGCCGCGTTCCTGATTATGGGGGTGAGTGCCTGGCGTGCCATGCGTGGCGTGGATGGCCCCGCCACCTGGAAGGTGATGCGCACAGGCGCGCTGATGGCGGCCCTGTTGGCGCCATTGCAGGTATTCATCGGTGACTTGCACGGGCTCAACACCCTGGAGCATCAGCCGGCCAAGATCGCAGCCATGGAAGGCATCTGGGAAACGGAAAAGGGCGCGCCGCTGACCCTGTTCGGCTTTCCCGATGAGGAAGCAAAAACCACGCACATGGCCATCAAGGTGCCCAACCTGGCCAGCCTGGTTCTCACCCATGAATGGGACGGCGAAGTGCTTGGCCTCAATGAATTCGAGGGCGAAACCCCGCCGGTGGCGCCGGTGTTCTGGGCGTTCCGGGTGATGGTCGGCATTGGCATGCTGATGGTGCTGACCGGCTGGTGGGCTGCCTGGCGACTGTTCCGCAACCGGGATGAAAATCGCGAGACTCAGACCTGGCTGTTGCGTGCCCTGTCGGTGATGACCTTCTCCGGCTGGATTGCGGTGCTGGCGGGCTGGTACGTCACCGAAATCGGTCGTCAGCCGTGGGTGGTGGATGGGCTGCTACGGACTGCCGATGTGGTGGCGGATCACAGCAGCGCCACCGTGGCAGGCACCTTGTTCGGCTATGTGCTGCTGTACCTGTTCCTGCTGGTGTCCTACATCGCTACCCTGCGTTATATGGCTACCAAGCCGGCACGTTCCCTGACGCTGTCACCCCAGCAACGGGCCATGAACGACGCGGAAACTGCCGAAGGAGAAGCATGATGGATCTGGGATACTGGCTTCCGTTGTTCTTTGCTGGCGCCATGGGGCTGGCACTGCTGATCTATGTGATTCTCGATGGTTACGATCTGGGTATCGGCATGTTGCTGCCCTTCGCCAGCGATGACGAAAAGGATGTGATGGTGGCGGCCATCGGGCCGTTCTGGGATGCCAACGAAACCTGGATCGTACTGGGCGTGGGTATCCTGCTGATTGCCTTTCCGCAGGCCCATTCCATCGTGCTCACCTCTCTGTACCTGCCGGTGACGCTGATGCTGATGGGGCTGATCCTGCGCGGGGTATCGTTCGATTTCCGGGTCAAGGCCGGCGACAAGCACAAGTCCAAATGGAACCGTCTGTTTGCGTTCGGCTCCCTGGTGGCGTCGGTTAGCCAGGGCTGGATGCTGGGCGCCTTTGTCACCGGGCTCACCGGTGATGCCACCAGCACCCTGTTCGCCGCGCTGATCGCGGTGGCGCTGCCGTCCTTGTACATCATGCTCGGCGCCGCCTGGTTGCTGATCAAGACCGAAGGCGAGCTGTTCAACAAGGCAGTGCGCTGGGGGCGGATGGCGGTATGGCCAATGGGCGGTTTTCTGCTGCTGATTTCCATCGCTACCCCGCTGGTAAGCAGCGCCATCGCCGACAAATGGTTCACCCTGCCCAACGCCATCGGCCTGATGCCTATCCCCATCACCACCGCGCTGGCGTATGCGGCACTGGTCTGGATCTTCAACAGTAAGCAGATCCTGCACAATGGGTATGGCTGGCTGGCGTTTGTCGCCTTAATGGTGGTGTGCGTGCTGGCGAGTATCGGGCTGGCCTACAGCCTGTTCCCGGATATCGTGCTGGGGCGGATTTCCATCTGGGAAGCGGCGTCGGCCACGGAGTCCCTGCTGTTTACCTTCTGGGGCGCCATCATCGCCTTGCCGATGATTCTGGGCTACACGATCTTTATCTACCGGGTGTTCCGGGGCAAGGCCACGCACCTGAGTTACGAATAGCATTCGCCTTGTGAACAAGGCTCCAACAGCGGTGCGTTGTGTCGTTGGAGCCTTGCTTGCAAGGCGAAGCGTTTGATTCTTGTTTCATTGCTGGAAAAGTGATTTCTCTTTCAGGGCTTTTTCCAGTTTCTTCCTATCAATCCCCGCCATATTGATGGCAAATACCCCTTCCAGTAATTCCCGTAATTCTGCGGTTGAATTCAGCGTGTGTTTTTCGCTGCTGCCGTCCGGAAAGCGCACCGTATAGAGATCGTTCAACAAGGTATGGCGACGGTCTTCGCCGGTGCGCACGGCAATCAGATTGTTCACGAATTTGGATTGCGGGTGGCAGGCCACATACCAGTTGGCCATTTCGAAATCGACGCGTTCCTGTTTCATCAAGTCGAAACGATAGAGCAATCGCCATTGGTCCCCGAGCTGTACCCACAGGCTGTAATGATCCTGATGCGACTCCACCCGAAAAGACTCCAGCGGTGTGCTCTGTGGGTGCCTGGCGTGGAGCTTAAGAGGCGCAGTCGGAGTCATACCGCCAAACCCCACATCGCTGAGATAATCCTCACCGTCAATCGTCACCAGTAGCACCATATGCGAGCGTGGCGGCCAGGCATCGTCGGGCTGGTTCCAGTAGACCCGCCCGGTGATGCCGCGCGCCTGGAACCCCAGCGTGGTAAGTACCTCCAGAAACAACAGGTTATTCTCGAAACAGTATCCGCCACGACGTTGGAGAACCAGCTTGTCCATCAGGGCCTGGTTATCCAGGGGTACCGGGAGGCCTAGTAGTGGGTTCAGGTTTTCGAAGGTGATGGCCTGCAGATGCAAGCGTTGCAGGGCCTTGAGGGTATTCAGGGTAGGCTGCTTTTCTCCCTGATAGCCGATTCGTTGCAGGTAGGCATCAATATCCAGCGCCATGGTATGGGTCCCTGTCGGAAAAAGGAGAGGCAAGCATAAAACCTCAACTCAGGTTGATGTAAAGTCTCAATATAAAAAATACAGGATAGAGGGAAACAGGGATGAGATGGACTCTGGGGATTCTGGCCGGATGGTTAACGATGTCTTTTATGGCAACGATACTTTCTCTGCTCACCATGGCGGGAACGCTGGGCTACAGCCTTTACGTCGGAATGGATGATATCTCGCCGAAGGGAAAGGCCGACTGGATGGCCGGTTATCTGGACAAAGTGATGAATAATTTCTGGGTCATAGATTTTCCTGCCTGGGGAATCGGTGCCTTATTGGCCGGGTGGGTGTTGATTCGGGTGACACGAACCGATAACGGTTTTGCCGTGGTGGCAGTCTCCCTGCTGATGGGCGCTTATGCCGGGCTGAATTACTGGAGCTGGCCGGGCAGTGTCGGCCCCTTTCTGGTTGTTTCTGTGCTTTTCTTTATCGGCGCTTATATTGCCGATCAGCGCCGTCAAAAATCATCCAGGTCTCACGCCGGTGTTGCTGGAGACGATGACGCAAAAACTGATTAACATAGAGAAACGATAAACAGATAGCAGTCGCTTAAAAGGATGCGGGTTAGTCTTTTGCTAAACAGATAAAGCTGATCCGCACAGCACCGTGCGCCATACAGGAAAGGTGGCAGAAAACGTTATGAAAGTCTCAGTGGCAACGGACAGGCTCACCTTTACGCCGCTCACGGACGCGGACCTGCCGGTGTTGCATGACTGGCTGGGGCGCGAACATGTTAGCCGCTGGTGGGGGCCGCAGCGAAGTCTTGAAGAGGTGGTGCGCGATTACCATCCGGCCCAGCGTTGTTTCGGTGGCGCCATGTTTTTCTTTATCCGCCTGGATGAAGAACCGCTGGGGTTTATTCAGCGTTATGCTCCCATTGAACATCATCATGAAGGCTGGTGGCTGGAAATCGAAGATCCGGGCGTACGTGGGGTGGATGTGTTTCTCGCCAGCGAGAGCCATCTGGATCATGGGCTGGGCGGCTCGGCGGTGAGGGCCTTTGTGGATCGGCTGTTCGATGATCCCCAGGTAACAGAAGTCATCGCCGACCCGGCTCCGGATAACCTGCGTGCCATCCACTGTTTTCGCAACGCCGGCTTTGTTGCCCGTCAGGTAGTGAAGACACCGGACGGGCCGGCCCTGCTGATGTGTTGCCGCCGACCTTGATGATCAGTTGCCATCGAATGTCATTCCTTTTTTGGGCAATGCGACGACGTTATTTTCTCCCGGTACTGGTGCCGACTTTCTGACACAATAACTCATCCGAGACGGAGAGATGACGCCGGCGGATGCAGGTTTTGAGAGTCTCGGGCACTTCGGCGTTTTTCGGGAAAGTGCTGGCGTGTTATGGGGCCCCATGGTTGAGTGGTTACTGGCATCGTTATCAACCAGCGGACCGTTGCTGTCAGGGCCCGGTAAGCTGCAGGAGTGTTTGTCATGAAGCAGAACGTATCGCAGCGGTTGTTGTGTGCCGGTTTTCTCTTGCTGTTACTGGGGCTGTTGACCGGCTTTACCCTGCCGCTGCTGGTCAACCCGCGCATGGGGCTGGCCAGCCATATGCAAGGCATTACCAACGGCCTGCTGCTGGTTGCCCTGGGGCTTTGCTGGGGTCGCTTGGTGCTGTCCTCCAGGGCCGCTTGGTTGGCCGGGTGGTTGGCGCTCTATGGCACCTATGCCAACTGGCTGGCAACGCTGCTTGCCGCTATCTGGGGCACTGGAGCCATGATGCCGCTGGCGTCGGCGGGTTTTACGGCCGCCCCCTGGCAGGAGCAAGTGGTCAGCCTGCTGTTGATGAGTCTGTCTGTGGCAATGGTGACAGCGCTGCTTCTGGTGGTCTGGGGTTTGCGTCCCGGTCTGCACCAGAACAGTGAAAATACCGTGTAGCATTTCCGACCACTGGCGGCTGACACGGCACCAACGTCGATCAGATTTCACTCAGCGGGGTCGGCCCTGTGACATAATTCCGGTATGAATGAGAGCTCATACCATGCCTGGGGTTGACCGCAACCCCCTTCCTATAACCGACTTGCTCGACTGGAGTGATCGGGACAAGAGCCTGTTGCTGTCGGTGCTCACTGGCCTGTTGATGCTCGGCTTTCTCGGCTGGCTCCTGTTCACGGTGAACTACACCCGCTTTGCCGAGCAGTTTCTCTCTGTGGAAGGGGCCGGGCTGGCCCGGGATATTTTCCTTTTTAATGTGATCGGCTGGTTGGCGCTGACCTGCTGGGGCATTGCCCTGCATAAAACCAAGCGTCACTCGGTGGCCTATCCCAATGTCTGCATTCACTTCTTCGGTTTTTCTTTTCTCGGTATTGGCTATGTGATGGGCCTGTACAATCCGGTGATGGGGCTGGTGCTGGTGGGCTCGCCGCTCACCGGGTTTATTCTTTTTGATTTCAAACGGGTGACCTGCAGCCTGGTGATCCACACCGTTATGGTGCTGGCTATCTATGCGCTGATTGTGCAGGGAAAATTGCAGTACGCCCCGCTGCTAAAGGCAGACCCGGTGACCAAGGCTCTGGTCTCCGTGTACTGGGTTAACAGCATGATTGCCTTTGCCACGCCGTTTCTGGCCATGGTGTTCGGCTTCACCTATGTGTTGTTGCGACGCTGGCAGATTCGTGAAAAGCAGATTCGTGCCCTGGCGGTGACCGACCCGCTCACCGGCCTCGACAATCGCCGCGCCCTGTTCGATCAGTTCAGCTACGAGCTGGCCCGCAGCCGCCGCAGCGGTAGCCCGGTGTCGGTGTGCGTGATGGATCTGGATCATTTCAAGAAAATCAACGATCGCTACGGGCACGCCACCGGCGACCAGGTGCTATTGATGGTGGCCCAGGTGTTGCGAGACTGCTTGCGGGAAACCGATCGCATTGGCCGTATTGGTGGCGAGGAATTCATGTTGCTGATGCCGGAAACGGATCAGCAGGGTGCCGCCAAGGTGATCGAGCGCTGCAGGCATCGACTCAGCGATACGCCAGTGGAAGTAGACGGGCAGGCGCCGTTCCATGTCAGCGCCAGCTTTGGCGTTACCTGTTCCGGCACCGGCGACACCCTGGGTGAGGAGCAACTCTTCACCCGGGCGGATCAGGCGCTCTATCAGGCCAAGGAAGCGGGTCGTAATCGGATGGCATTCTGGTCTTTGCCGCAGGAAGCGGCGACAGCCTGAGAGATTGTGGTAGGTCGTCGTTGGAGCCTTGCTTGCAAGGCGAAGCGACCAGATACCCCTTCGCCTTGCGAGCAAGGCTCCAACAAGCTACGACTCCAGCTCGGCAATCAGCGCATTCACCGCCCGGGCAAATTGCACCGGCGAATCCTCCTGAAGAAAGTGACCGCCCACCAGGGTCTGGTGGGGCTGGCCCTTGGCGCCGGGAATGCGTTCCTGCATGTACTTGTCGCCGCCCCGGGTGATCGGGTCGCCATTGCTGAAGGTGGTCAGGAACGGTTTCTCCCATTGCTCCAGTACCTTCCAGGCCTTGCGGTTGGCATCGCTGGCCGGGTCATCCGGTGTCACCGGCACTAGCTTCGGGAAAGCCCGGGCGCCGGCCTTGTACTTCTTGCTCGGGAAGGGCGCATCGTAGGCCCGTCGTTCATCCGGCCCCAGCTTCTTGAAGGTGCCGCTGCCGATAATCCGGGCGATGGGGAACACCGGGCTGTAGAGCGCGAAATTCTTCCACAGCTGAAAGGCCTTGGGGACTTTCATATCGCCGGTGGGCAGCATGCCGTTACCCACCACGATGGCCCGGAAACGCTCCGGGTTCTCCGCTGCCAGGCGCAGGCCCAGCAACGACCCCCAGTCCTGGCAGACCAGGGTGATATCGTTCAGGTCCAGTTGTTCCAGCCAGGCTTGCATCCAGTCCATATGGCTCTGGTAACTGTAGGCGTTGATATCCGTGGGCTTGTCGGATTTACCGAAACCGATCAAATCCGGCGTCACCACCCGGTGACCGGCGGCGGCGCAGATCGGAATCATGTGCCGGTACAGGTACGACCAGGACGGCTCGCCATGCATCATCAGCACCGGCTTGGCATCCACCGGGCCTTCATCCAGATAATGCATTCGCAGGCCACCCACGTCCGCATAGTGGGGTTCGAAGGGGTAGTCCAGCAATCGCTCGAAACGGGAATCCGGGGTGCGCAGAAAATCCATGGGGCATCCTGATGAAAATGAAAACCCAAGGATGGCCGTTAACGGCCAGTGATGGCCATGTCTTCCCGGGCCAAAGGGCGTGAAGGATGGCTTGCGTAGGGGGCACTGAGCCTGAGGCGAACTGCGCGTAACCACAGTGGTCACGGCGCAGTTCGCTGCGCTCTCAACGCACCCGTGATGGCCGGCTCATCCCAGAGACCGGCCAGGCCTGCCTTGAGATTCCGCGGTGATATAGCCAGCCAAAGAGCAGGATAGTCAGCGCGCCGGTCAGTACCGGGTTGATTAGAAACCACCAGCTTTCCCCGGCTAACATTACAACAATGGGGTTGGCCCCAGCCGGTGGGTGTGTGGTGCCGGTTAGCATCATCAGTGCAACCGAAAGCCCTACGGCGAAACCCAAAGACCAGGGCGAGACCCCCAGCACTGTCATCACGGCAATGCCGGTTGCTGATGTCAGCAAGTGCCCGAAGAGAATGCTGCGAGGTCTGGCCAGCGGGCTTTGCGGTAAGGCGAAGAGTATGACCATGGTTGCCCCAAACGGTGCCATCAACCACAGCAGAGGCTGGCTGAGACCTTGCAGGCTGCTTAACAGAGTGATGCAGGCCATGGCGCCGACTCCGGCCAGTAGGGCTTTCGATACCGTTTGGGGCAGGGTGATTTGCGAGAGAGGCATGAGGAATCCTTTGGTGTTTGATTGCAAGGAGACAGGTCTGTCTACTTGATGGTAGACAGACCTGTCTCCTTGTGTCAATCTGAATCAACAGTTCACTGGGGCAGAGAATGGATAAACGAGAGGCGCTGGTAGCCACGGCATTCTCCCTTTTCTATCGGGAAGGGATTCATGCCGTTGGGGTTAATCGAATACTGGAGCAATCCGGTATTGCCAAGAAAACGATGTACCACCACTTTCCTTCCAAGGACGATCTGATCCTGGCAGTGCTGGAATTCCGCCATGTGCGCTATTGCCAGTGGCTTGAGGCGAGGGTAGGAGAGGTTCCCGCTGGCATTCAGGGCATAGACGTGATCTTTGCGGCCCTGGACGATTGGATAAATGGTGTCGACGCCACTCTGGCGTCTTTCCATGGCTGTTTTTTTATTAATGTCAGTGGCGAGTTCGGAAATCCCGATCATCCTGCTCATCAGTATTGTGCCAAGCACAAGGCCTGGGTTCTGGCGCTGATGAAAAAGCAGGTAGAGGCAATCGGGTTGGGTGAAAAGCAGTCAGAGGATTTTGCGCAGTCGCTGGCACTACTCAAGGAAGGGGCTATTGTGCTGGCCCATGTTTGTGGGCAAACGGGAGCCGCCAGGCGAGCAGGCCAGACTGCCCGTCTTTTGCTTGATCCCTATTTGTAGCGGGTAGCGAGATTGGTGCCCTGAGCGATGTTGCGCGCAGTGTTGCGCTAAAGGAAAGCGACCCTTGCGTAGGGCGCGCTCAGCGCGCCCTACGGTTTTCTCGGGCCTGGGAGTTTACTCGTCCCAGAGACCTTCCAGGGTGTAATCGCTGCCGGGCTGTGCCCAGAAGCCGCCGTCCACGTAGCGACGGTGGCGATCCAGTTCGGCGATGGCGTTCATGTCGTCTTCGCTGAGTGTCAGGTCGGCGGCGGCCAGGTTCTGTTGCAGCCGCTGCGGATTGACCGATTTCGGGATCACCGCCGTGCCGCGCTGCAGCGCCCAGGCGATCAGCACCTGTGCCGGGCTGGCGTCGTGGTTGTCGGCGATGTCATGAATGATCGGGTCTTCCAGCAGCACCGGTTCGTCCTCGGCCTTGAGGCCGTCCGGGCGATCAGAGGAGCCCAGCGGGGAGTAGGCGGTCAGGTGAATGCCCTGTTGCTGGCAGAAGCGCAGCATGGCGGTCTGTTGCAGATAGGGGTGTAGTTCGATCTGGTTCATGGCCGGTTTCAGCCGTGCCTTGCTGATCAGGTCGTCCAGTTTTTTCACGCTGAAATTGGATACGCCGATCTGCCGGGTCAGGTTGTCATCCACCAGCGCTTCCATGGCGGCCCAGGTGGTGGCCACGGGAAGGTCGTTCAAGGACACCATGTCATCGCCGGACTGGGGAAAGGGCACGCCTTTCTTCAGTGCCACCGGCCAGTGCATCAGGTACAGGTCGAGATAATCCAGCTTCAGGTTGTTCAGGGTGGTTTCCAGGGCTGGCTGGACATCCTCTGGAGCGTGGTCGCTGTTCCACAGTTTGGAGGTGATCCACAGGTCCTCGCGCTGCACGGTGCCGGCGGCGAACACATCCTGCAGGGCCTGGCCGATTTCGTCCTCGTTGCCATAGATATGGGCACAGTCGATGTGCCGGTAGCCCATTTCGATGGCGGCCTTCACTGCCTCGTAGACCTCGCCAGGCTGGGATTTCCAGGTACCCAGGCCCAGTTGCGGCATGGTGTCGCCGTTGCTGAATGTCAGTGTTTTCATCACCTGCTCCTGTAGATGCTGTGTGATAGTCCCGGTCGCTTTTGGCAGCCGGTGTGGGAAAACAAATACCCTAATGACAGTGACCCTCAACAGGCACCGCAGTTCCTGCCGGATTCTTGTCCGATTCTCCGGAATGAGCGCTTGAGCCGCTTGGGCCATTTCGCTACTGTGGCCAACCCTTCTATTTCGGCGGCGCCTTTTCTCGCCGCCCCCTGTTTGGAACCTGTTTATGTGGATCAAGAATCTGGTTGTGTTTGTGGGCGAAGAGGCCTTTCCTTCCTCCGTGGCCGAGCTCGATGAAACCCTGGACCAGAACCGCTGCCAGCCCTGCGGCTCGCAGACCCTGCGCACCGAAGGCTTTGTGCCGCCCCTGAAAGGGCAGGACCCGATGGTGTATGCGGTGGACGGCTTCATCTACTGCACCTACCAGGAAACCTCGCGCCTGCTGCCCGGGCCGGTGATCAAGGAACTGCTCGATGAGAAGGTGGAGCACATCCAGGATGAGGAAGGCCGCAAGGTGGGTCGCAAGGAAAAG
>NZ_JBNPEC010000025.1:0-11438 GCF_051117345.1 Alcanivorax sp. | reverse complement strand
TCCAGGCACAGCCAGTGCTGTACCAGCGTATCCACTTCCGGATGCGGTTGTTCCGGTTGCGGAACGCCGTCCAGAGCGGCCAATTCCGGTAATAACACCTGCAGGGCGCCACAGGCATGCAATACCTGAAAGAAGACCTGGGGGTCGCGTTCCATCAGCGCCCGGCTGGTTTCCTTCCAGACCCGTTCCGGCACCAGATAATCCAGCTCGCCGCTGTCAGCCAGCTGTCGCATCAGCGCCAGGGTGTCATCGGCTACCCGAAAACCGAGCCAGTGGTAGCGGGCAGCAAACCGTGCCACCCGCAATACCCGCAGGGGGTCTTCCGCGAAGGCGGGGGAGACATGGCGAAGCAGGCGGGCCTTCAGATCGATACGACCGTTGAAGGGATCAAACACCTGGCCGCCTTCTTCCTGAGCCATGGCGTTGATGGTCAGGTCGCGGCGCACCAGATCGTCTTCCAGGCTCACATCCGGGGCCGCATGGAAGGTGAAGCCGCCATAGCCGTGGCCGGACTTGCGTTCGGTGCGGGCCAGGGCGTATTCCTCCTGGGTTTTCGGGTGCAGAAAGACCGGAAAATCCTGCCCCACCGGGCGAAAGCCTTTGGCCTGCATCTCGTCGGGTGTGGCGCCGACGACCACCCAGTCCCTTTCTGTCACCGGCAGTCCCAGTAAGGCATCCCGCACGGCACCACCGACCAGATAAATTTTCATCTTGTGCGCTCTCGTTATCTTGGACAGAATGGTCGCATGCTTTCTATCGTACTGAAACTGAACTCTCTAGTCGCAGATCACTGTGCACGCAAATGGCGTGCGCAGGGACCGCGGCTGTGTGACTGAAAGTTTCAGTTCTGCAAAAAGGCCGCAGTGTCCCTGACCTGCGGCCTTTTTTCGTTTTAGGGGGTTGCAGGTCGTAAACCAGCTGCAAGCTTCAAGCCACAAGCTACAACACGGAATAGGTTTTTCTGTCCGATATTGCTGAGGCCGCGCACATACATTCGTTCGCGGCTGTTGTCGTCAGAATAAAAGGCAGACCGAGACCGCGTTGTAGCTTGCAGCTTGAAGCTTGTGGCTCACTCAAGGAGAACGACATGCCAACCCTGGCAGCGTATTTGATCGTAGTGGCGGTGTGGGCAACCACGCCGCTGGGGATTAAATGGAGTGGTGATGCCATGGCACCGTTGGCGGCAGCCGGTGTGCGTATGGCGATTGCTGCGCTGCTGGGCTTGATGTGGCTGTGCTGGAAGCGTCAGCGCCTGCCGCTGCATGGTCGCGCTGTGCTCAGCTATACCGTTGCCTTGCCGGGTATTTTCGGTGCCATGGCGTGTAGCTACATGGCGGCCACACACCTGCCTTCCGGTCTGATCTCGGTGATTTTCGGTCTGGCCCCATTACTCTCCGGGCTGATGATGCAATCTTTGCCGGGCAGCGTGCGACTGAATGGCTGGCACTGGAGCGCCTGCCTGCTGGGTTTGTTCGGGTTGGCACTGGTGTTTGATGAAAGCCTGGCGGGCCTGCTGGCCGGCGCGGATCTGGGTGAGCGTGGTACCGGGCTGCTGTGGATGTTGTCTGCGGTGACCCTGTTTGCAGGTGGCGGCATTGCCGTGCAGCGGGTGGGCGCCGGTCTGCAGCCCATGCAGCAGACCGTCGGCGGCCTGATATTGTCATTGCCGTGCTACGCATTGGCCATGCTGATTGCCGGCCAGTCCTTTGCCTATAGCGGTGATCTGCGCGGGCTGTCGGCCATTATCTATCTGGCCGTGTTCGGTTCTCTGCTGGGCTTCTATTGCTACTTCCAGATCCTGTCACGGCTGCCCGCCGCCACGGTGGCGCTGGTCACACTGATTACGCCGGTGTTGGCGCTGGCGCTGGGCAATCTGCTCAATGGCGAGAGCCTGGGCAGCATGGTGCTGATCGGTGCCGGGGTGATTGTGCTGGCCCTGTCCCTGTTTGTGCTGGGGGACCATCAGGTGCGTCGGCAACTGAAACAGTTTCACGTTGAAAGTTGAAAGTGGCAACGCGATCCGGGCTTTTTGCCAATCGGGAAGGATATTGGCCGCGTTCAGTCTGGGTATTCGCGATGCGAGCATCGCTTCCCACAAAAAAACTCTGTGGCTCAAGCACTACACTGTGGGAAGTGATGCTCGCATCGCGAAGGGGTTGAGGACTGTTAGCGTTACGAGGAAGCTTCAGGCACGGGCTCCGGGGGCATGCTGTAGCGGTTGACCACGCTGCCGTTTTCCACGCTTTCCAGATGCACGTCGAACTGCCACAGCCGGTGCAGGTGACGCAGGACTTCTCGTGCGCTGTCATCATCCAGAGGTCGGCTGCTGCTGCGTTGGTGGCGCAGGGTCAGGGCACGGTCGCCATGGATGTTGGCGCGCACGATCTGGATGTTGGGCTCCTGAATGCTCAGGTTGTACTGCTCGGCCAGGGCGTCGCGGACCTTGCGGTAACCCTGTTCATTATGAATTGCAGCCACTTCCACATAGTCGTTGTGCTCGTCATCGTCGATCTGGAAAAACTTGAAGTAACGGATCAGTTTCGGTGACAGAAACTGCTGAATGAAGCTCTCATCCTTGAAACTCTCCATGGCAAATTTCACCGTCTCGACCCAGTCGGTGCCGGCAATCTCCGGAAACCACTCCCGGTCCTCGTCATCCGGGTTTTCGCAGATGCGGCGGATATCCTGGAACATGTTGAAACCCAGCGCATAGGGATTCATGCCGCTGTAGAAGGGGGCGGTAAAGGGCGGTTGATAGATCACCTGGCTGTGGTTTTGCAGGAATTCCAGCATGAAGCCATCGGTGACCAGGCCCTTGTCGTAGAGATCGTTGAGAAGGGTGTAGTGCCACAGGCATGCCCAGCCCTCGTTCATGACCTTGGTCTGGCGTTGCGGGTAGAAGTACTGGGCCATCTTGCGCACGATGCGGATGATTTCCCGTTGCCAGGGTTTCAACAGGGGGGCATTTTTCTCGATGAAATAAAGCAGGTTTTCCTGTGGCTCAGCCGGGAAGGTGCCGTCTTCCTCGCGCCGTTGAGTAGCCGGCTGCAACTGCGGAAAGGTGCGCCATAACTCGGAGACTTGCTTCTGCAGGGACTCTTCCCGTTCGCGCTGGCGGCGTTTTTCCTCCACGGCGGAAATGGGGGAGGGCCGCTTGTAGCGATCTACCCCGTAATTCATCAGGGCATGGCAGGAGTCCAGGGTTTCCTCCACGGCTGTGACACCGTGGCGCATTTCGCACTCGGCAATGTAGTGCCGCGCGAATACCAGGTAATCGATGATTGACGAAGCATCGGTCCAGGTCTTGAACAGGTAATTGTTCTTGAAGAAGGAGTTGTGTCCGTAGCTGGCGTGGGCGATCACCAGGGCTTGCATGGCGATGCTGTTTTCTTCCATCAGGTAGGCAATGCACGGGTCGGAGTTGATGACGATTTCATAGGCCAGCCCCATCTGCCCACGCCGGTAGCGGCCCTCAACTTCGACAAACTGTTTGCCGAAAGACCAGTGGTTATAGCCCACCGGCATCCCCACCGAGGAATAGGCGTCCATCATCTGCTCGGAAGAAATTACCTCTATCTGGTTCGGGTAGGTGTCGAGGCCGTATTTGTTATGGGCAATATCCGCAATTGCCTCGTCATAGCGGGCCAGCAGTTCGAAATCCCAGTCGGACCCTTCGGAGAGATAGCGGGTCATGCTTCCTCCATGCGTTTCTTGAACAGGTGCCGGAACACCGGGTAGATCTCGCCGGGCTCATCAATCTGCGCCATGGAGAAGGCGGCCGGGTGTTTTTCCATGATGTTCTGATAGTGGTCCCAGAGGGCCTGGTGGGCACGGGGCATGACTTCCACGTAGGAGAAGTACTGCAACTTGGGTAGCAGTTCTTCTTCAATCAGTCTGGCGCAGGCCGGGGAGTCATCATTCCAGTTGTCGCCATCGGAGGCCTGGGCGGCATAGATATTCCACTCCGCCACCGGATAGCGTTCGTTGATGATATCGCGGGTCAGCTTCAGGGCGCTGGAAACGATGGTGCCGCCGGTTTCCCGGGAGTAGAAAAACTCTTCCTCGTCCACTTCCTTGGCGCTGGTGTGGTGGCGGATAAAGACCACCTCGATCTTTTCGTAATTGCGCTGCAGGAACAGATACAGCAGCAGGAAAAAGCGTTTGGCCAGGTCCTTCATGTCCTGATTCATGGAGCCGGATACATCCATGATGCAGAACATCACCGCCCGGCTCACCGGCACCGGCACTTTCACATGATGATTGAAGCGCAGGTCCACGGTATCCAGAAAGGGAATGCGATCCAGGCGCCGTTCCAGCTTGGCAATCTGCTCATCCAGTTCCTGCAGGCGTGCCTGGCGTTGCGGTGACTGGTCCTGTTGCAGTAGCTCCTCGCGTTCGGATTTGCAGTCGCGAAGGCGCCGTCGGGTGGCGGCGGTGAGTGCCCGGCGGCGCATGGAGGCCTGGCGCATGGAGCGGACAATATTGATCTTGGCGGGCATGCCCTGGCTGACAATGCCGCCATGTTTGGTCTGGAAGGTCTGGGCGCCTTCCAGGTGTCGCTTTATCAGGTTGGGAAGCTCCAGGTCCTCGAACAGGAAGTTGAGGAATTCCTGCTTGTCGATTTCAAAGGCGAAGGCATCATCACCTTCTCCCTGATCGCTGGCCTGGCCATCGCCGCTGCCCTGTCCGCCTCCGCCTTCCGGTCGCATGATTCGGTCGCCCTGATGAAACTCCTTGTTACCGGGGTGAACAATACTGCGCTGGCCACCTTCGCCATGATGAAAAATGGGCTCGGACAGGTCCTTGCGGGGAATATTGATACGCTCGCCCTGTTCCATATCCTGAATGGAACGACGATTCACCGCATCATTGACGGCTTCACGGATGTGCTTGCGGTAACGACGCAGAAAGCGCTGGCGATTTACGGTGCTTTTGCGCTTGTCGTTCAGGCGGCGATCAATGATGTAGCTCATAGGCTTCCTCCGGAAGCGGCTTCATGCAACACGCGACACGCAACAACGCGGGACAGGCATGGAGCGGCTGCTGGCTCTGCCGCCGCGATTCCAGTTAGGCGCGGGCAGATGCCTGAAAAATGCGCCCGCTTTTCCCGCGTTGTGGCGTGAAGCGTTTTGCGTGTCGCAGCACTTACTGCGCCTTGCGAACTCGCAGGTACCATTCGGATAGCAGGCGTACCTGTTTTTCCGTATAGCCTCGGGAGACCATGCGCTGCACGAAGTTACTGTGCTTGCGCTGATCGTCTTCGCTGCCCTTGGCATTGAAGGAAATCACTGGCAGCAGGTCTTCGGTGTTGGAGAACATTTTCTTCTCGATCACATCGCGCAGCTTCTGGTAACTGAGCCAACTGGGGTTCTTGCCATTGTTGTTGGCGCGGGCGCGGAGTACGAAGTTGACCACCTCGTTGCGGAAATCCTTGGGGTTGGAGATGCCCGCGGGTTTTTCAATTTTCTCCAGGTCCTCGTTGAGGGCCTGTCGGTCGAAAATCTCGCCGGTGTCCGGGTCGCGGAATTCCTGATCCTGAATCCAGAAATCGGCGTAGGTGACATAGCGGTCGAAGATGTTCTGGCCATACTCGGAATAGGATTCCAGGTAGGCAGTCTGGATTTCCTTGCCGATAAATTCCACGTAGCGCGGTACCAGATATTCCTTGATGAAGCGGCGGTATTGCTCCTGACGCTCCTGGGGGAATTGCTCCTGATCAATGCGCTGCTCAAGTACATGGATCAGATGTACCGGGTTGGCCGCCACTTCGGTGTGGTCATAGTTGAAGACCTTGGACAGGATCTTGAACGCGAAGCGGGTGGAGAGGCCGTTCATGCCTTCGTCGACGCCGGCCATGTCATGGTATTCCTGCATGGACTTGGCATGGGGGTCCACGTCTTTCAGGTTCTCGCCGTCATAGACACGCATCTTGGAATAAATACTGGAGTTTTCCGGTTCCTTGAGGCGGGTCAGAGTGGAGAACTGGGCCAGCATGTGCAGGGTATCCGGTGCGCAATGAGCATCGCGCAGGCTGGAATTTCGCAGCAGCTTTTCGTAGATCTGCATTTCTTCGGTGACACGCAGACAGTAGGGCACCTTGACGATATAGACCCGGTCGATAAAGGCTTCATTGTTCTTGTTGTTCTTGAAGGTGTGCCACTCCGCTTCGTTGGAGTGGGCCAGCACGATCCCGTCGAAGGTGAGTGCGCCCATGTGTTCGGGGACGTTGTAATTGCCTTCCTGGGTGGCGGTCAGCAGAGGATGCAGCACCTTGATCGGTGCCTTGAACATTTCCACGAATTCCAGAATGCCCTGATTGGCCCGGCACAGGCCGCCGGAGAACGAATAAGCGTCCGGGTCGTCCTGGGCGAAGTCTTCCAGTTTGCGGATATCCACCTTGCCCACCAGGGCAGAAATATCCTGGTTGTTTTCATCACCCGGCTCGGTCTTGGCGACGGCGACCTGGTCGAGAATGGAGGGGTAACGTTTAACGACCCGGAACTGGCTGATATCGCCGCCGAATTCATGCAGTCGTTTTACCGCCCAGGGAGACATGATGGTGCGGATGTAACGGCGCGGGATGCCGTACTCCTCTTCCAGGATCGGGGCGTCTTCCTCCGGGTCGAAAAGGGCCAGGGGAGAGTCGTTAACCGGGGAACCCTTGATGGCGTAGAAAGGCACTCGTTGCATCAGCGCCTTGAGCTTTTCCGCCAGGGAAGACTTGCCGCCGCCCACCGGGCCGAGCAGGTAAAGAATCTGTTTCTTTTCTTCCAGGCCCTGGGCGGCATGGCGGAAGTAGCTGACGATATTCTCGATCACCTCTTCCAGGCCGTAGAACTCGTCGAAGGCAGGGTAGCGACGGATGACCTTGTTGGAGAAGATGCGTGACAGGCGTGGGTCTTTGGCGGTGTCGACCATTTCCGGCTCGCCGATGGCCATCAGCATGCGCTCGGGAGCGGTGGCGTAGGCGCTGGGGTCGCGTTTGCACAGGTCCAGGTATTCTTCCAGCGACATCTCTTCCTGCTGGGTACTCTCAAACCGGGCCTGGTAGTGGCTGATAATGCTCATGCCTGCTTCCTCCTGGCGGAACCAACAATGGTCACAACAAAACTACATGCGGTGCGTGTCCTTGATAGATGCCTTGACCACTTTTACTGATTAATAAAAAAAGTCGCGTAAATAAAAAATGAAAGTGGGCGCTCGTTACTGCAGGCCTGACCGTGCAGTCACGCCTTTAGCATGTAGCCAAACGGCAGATGAAGTCAAAGCGGAAGGAAAATTTTTTTTGCAGAAAAAGGATGAAGTGTGGCGAATGCCTGACAGGACGGCTGGCGAGCCACAATGGGCGGCAAGGGAGAAGCAAAAACCGTTCTGACAAGCGAAGGTAACTGGCGGATTGCCATCAATTTCCGGAGGGTATTACCGGGAGGAAAAGTGCCAGCCAGCGCCGAGAGTCAGCAGTGGCAGGCGATTCGGGTCAGATCGTCCAGGCGCAGGGCGGTGAGGCTGCCACCCCAGACGCAGCCGGTATCCAGAGCGTCTACGTTTGCCACGTCAGTGCGGCCTTCCAGTGCCGCCCAGTGGCCGAACAGGATGCGGGTGTCGGTGGCCTGACGATGGGGATGCTGGAACCAGGGCATGAAACCCTCCGGGGGGGCATCGGCTTCGCCCTTGCTACCCAGATCCAGGTCCCCGCCCAGGTTCACAAATCGCATGCGGGTGAAATGATTGGTGATCACCCGCCAGCGTTCCGCGCCCTGCAGGGCATCGTCCCAGCCCGCCGGCTGGTTACCGTACATGTTGGCAAAATACTCGCCCACCTGCGGGCCGCGCAGCACCTGCTCCACTTCGCGGGCCCGTTCCCGGGCTTGAGCCAGTGTCCATAGTGGCGGAATGCCAGCATGGGTCATCACCGCCTGATGTTCCGGGATATCCACCAGTAGCGGGCAGTCCTGCAGCCAGCCCAGCAGGGCGTCGCGGTCCGGTGCCTCGAGGATATCCGTCAGAGTGTCCTTGCGGCGGCTGTCGGTGCTGCCCTGAGCCACCGCCAGCAGGTGCAGATCGTGGTTGCCCAGTACGGTGTGCACATTATCGCGCAGCTCATGAACCCGGCGCAGGGTGCCCAGGGAGTCCGGGCCCCGGTTGACCAGGTCGCCGGCCAGGAACAACCGGTCGCGATCCGCATTGAAGCCGATGCGCTCAAGCAGACAGTTGAAAGGTTCCAGGCAACCCTGCAGATCACCGATGGCGTAATCGCTCATAGGGAGCCTCCGGCGCCAGCTTGCACGGACCATGCAACATGCAACACGTAGGCTGGGACCGAAGTGGGGTGTCTCTCGTGTTGCGTGCTGCCTGTCAGCGTGCGGGCGTTATCAATGCAACGCATGCGGTACCGCCAGGGTAAACATGGGAACGTGTGCGTCGAAGTGTGTGCCATCTTCCCCAATCATCTGGTAACTGCCACGCATACTGCCAACCTCGGTTTCCAGGATGGCACCGCTGGTGTAGGAGAACTTCTGGCCCGGGGCGATGTGGGGCTGTTCGCCGATGACGCCTTCGCCGTGGACTTCCTGCACCCGGTCTTCACCATCGGTAATGATCCAGTGACGGGTCAACAGGCGGGCGCTGACAGTGCCTTCGTTGCGAATGGTGATGTGATAGGCAAACACCCAGCGCAGGCTGTCCGGATCGCTCTGATCGGGGAGAAACTCGGTATCTACCGAAACCTGGATATTGTGGCGCGGGGTCATGTTGGCTCCGTTGATGTGAATCTCTCTGAATGGATTGTGGGCCGATGTGGCCAGGCTCCGGTGCAGCAGAGGCCGGTCAGCCCTTGGCGGTGTCCGGCCCGGTGATATTGGCCAGGGTCACATAGTCTGCCACGGAGAGCTGGTCCGGCCGGAGGCCAGCGTCAATGCCCGCCTGTTCGAACTGCTCCAGCGTTACCTGTGATTTTAGACTATTGCGGATGGCCTTGCGTCGTTGAGTGAAGGCCTGGGCCACCAGCCGGCGCAAGTGCTCTTCGTCGTCCGCCGGGTGGGGCGGGCTGGCATGGGGAATCAGCCGGACCACGGCGGAATCCACCCGAGGGGGCGGGCTGAAGGCTTCCGGGGGCACAAAGAACAGGTAATCCGCCTGGCAGTGGTACTGCACCATGATCGACAGGCGCCCCCAGTCACGGGTGCCCGGGCTGGCGGTGAGCCGGTCGACCACTTCTTTCTGCAACATGAAGGTCATGTCGCTGATGGCGTCTGCCTGGCTGAGCAGGTGGAAGATCAGCGGCGTGGAGATGTTGTAGGGCAGGTTGCCGATCACCCGCAGTGGCTTGTCCGCGGGCTTCAGGGTGCGGAAATCGAAGCGCAGGGCGTCGCTTTCGTGGATGGTCAGCCGTTCCGGGCTGTTTTCCTGGCGCAGCAGGGCGATCAGGTCCCGGTCCAGCTCCACCACATGCAGGTGAGGCATTTCTTCCAGCAGCGGGTAGGTGAGCGCGCCGCGGCCGGGACCGATTTCCACCAGGGTGTCGCCCTGCTGCAGCCCCAGGGTGCGCACCATGCGGTCCACCAAATTGCGGTCATGCAGAAAGTGCTGGCCGAAACGTTTGCGGGTGCGGTGTTCTGTCATGTGGCGGCAAGCTCCAGAGCGAGTCGGGTGGCGGCGATCAGGCTGCCGGCCTTGGCCTTGCCGGTGCCGGCCAGGTCGAAGGCGGTGCCATGGTCCACGGAAGTGCGGATAAAGGGCAGCCCCAGGGTGATATTGATGGCTTCGCCAAAGCCGGCGTACTTGAGTACGGGCAGGCCCTGGTCGTGGTACATGGCCAGCACCGCATCGTGCTGTGCCAGCAGGTCCGGCTGAAAGGCGGTATCCGCCGGCAGCGGGCCGGTGAGCGCCATGCCCCGGGCGCGCAGGGCGTCCAGGGTGGGGATGATCACATCCAGCTCTTCGCGGCCCAGATGGCCGCCTTCGCCGGCATGGGGGTTGAGCCCGAGCACCAGAATGCGGGGTTCATCAATGCGGTACTTGCCGATCAGGTCGTTGCGCAGAATGGTCAGGGTGCGGGTCAGGCTGTCTGGGGTTACTGCCTGGGACACCTGACTGAGCGGCAGATGAGTGGTCACCAGGGCCACCCGCAGTTCGCGGGCGGTGAGCATCATCACTACCTGGTCCACTCCGGCCTGTTCGGCGAGAAACTCGGTATGGCCGGTAAAGGCCGGGTCGGCACCGTCGCAGATCACATTTTTTGCCACTGGGGCGGTGACCATGGCGGCAAAGGTGCCGTCCAGACAGCCCTGAGCGGCACGGGTCAGCATAGTGATAGTGCCGCTGGCGGTAGTCGGGTCCGGTTTGCCGGCAGTGACCGGCGCCCCGGCCGGGGTGTGCCAGACCGGCAGGGTGCCCGGCGTCAGCGGTTGACCTGGCTGCCAGTCAGAAAGCGGCGCATCCAGGCCCAGTTGTGTGGCTCGATGGGCCAGCACGTCACGATCGCCGATGGCCACAAGGGCGGCATCCGGGAAGGATGCCGGCAGGGTCAGGACCAGATCGGGGCCGATGCCTGCGGGATCGCCGCAGGTGATGGCAATGGGGCGGGTCGGCATGGGCTAGTACCCGCCATTGAGAAGAGAGTGCAGAGTGCCGGGGGTAGTCCGTGTTGCCTGTTGCATGTTGAATACACGCATTTTCACAACCGAATATCCACGTAGGATTCGCTGCGCTGCTCCTGCAGCCAGGTTTCCAGCTCTTCCTCGAAACGGCGCTTCTGCAGGGCCTGGGTGGCCTGCATGCGACGGAATTCTTCGCTCATGTCCGCGTCGCGAGTGTCGTCCACGCGCAGGAAGTGAAAGCCGAACTGGCTCTCGAACACCGGCGACAGCTCGCCCACCGGGGTATTGAGCATCATGTCCTCGAATTCCGGCACCATCTCGCCCTGGGTGATCCAGCCCAGCTCGCCACCGTTACGGGCACTGCCCGGATCGTCGGAATGCTCGGCTGCCACGGCGGCAAAGTCTTGCTGGCCTGAGGCAATGCTGTCGTGCAGGCGCATGGCTTGCGAACGAGCCTCCTGGACACTGGTCAAGGCATCGGCCTTGATCAGTACATGACGGACCTGGTACTGGGTGACCACTTTTTCGATGCCGCCCTTGCGGTCCATCAGCTTGATGATATGGAAGCCGGCCCCGGAGCGCAGCGGCTGGGAAATCTCGCCCTTGCTCATGTCGATGGCGGTTTCTGCGAACAGGCTCGGCCATTGGGCCGCCGGGCGCCAGCCCAGGTCGCCGCCTTCCATCGCGTTGGGACCGTCGGATGCCGACGTGGCCAGTTGCTGGAAGTCACTGCCCTGATTTAGGCGTTCCACGATGCTCGCGGCTTTCTGCTTGGCGGCCTGGACTTCCTCCGGGCTGGCGCCGGCGGGGAGCCGCACCAGAATATGGCCAAGGCGGAAG
>NZ_JBNPEC010000055.1:0-11464 GCF_051117345.1 Alcanivorax sp. | reverse complement strand
GCCACCAGCCAGAAAATGGCCCGCCGCAAGGGCATGGCCCGCACGTCCAGTTCCTGCTCAATCTCGATGGCCAGCGCATCTTCTTTCTTCTTCATCCCCTGCCAGATCGTCCAGGTCATCAGCGCGCCGAATACACCGAGCAGCACCAGCGCATCAAACCGTGTGATTTCGCCGTCCAGCAGCTGCCATGCGGCCAGGGCGGTGACCAGCGCCAGGATGGGAAGCTCCTTGCGCAGCACCTGCGAATGCACCGCGATAGGACTGATCAGCGCGGTGATCCCCAGGATCAGGGCAATGTTGGTGATGTTCGAGCCGTAGGCGTTACCCAAGGCGATGCCCGGGTTGCCCTGGGAGGCGGCCAGCGCCGACACCACCATCTCCGGCGCGGAAGTACCGAAACCGACGACCACCATGCCGATCAACAACGGTGGCATACCGAAATGGGAAGCCGTGGAGGCGGAGCCTTCAACAAAGCGGTTAGCGCTCCACACCAGGAGCAACAAACCAAAAGCGATAGCGGCAATGGCCAGAATCATGGGGGCAGGCGCTCCTTTAAGCGTCGGTGGACAGATGGGCTGTTTGTCAGGGATTGGACGGGCAAGCGTTCCGGGCTTGCTGCTCAAAGGACAGAAACTGAAGCGCTCGCCGTGGCTGCCAAACTACCCGATAGCTTAAGGCTGAGAGACGCCGGGATTAAAGCGATTAATGCGGTTTGCTCATAGGCGGAGGCGTGGTCTGCGCCCCTCTGTAGGGGGGGAGCTCCAGTATTGAGACAATCCCCCCTTGCGACAGAGTCAACCGTCGCAAGCGCATCCCTTGCCACGGGTGCAGCTGTATTTTCGGCTGATGCAGGAGTCTCCACAGGCTTTGCCTTTACGGCACACCTTGCAGCAGCCCGCCGCCATATCCGTATCGATGACATCCAGTAGCGAATGATCCGGAGTGAGCAAATTCTCGATCACGGCAGGGTCGATGTGGGCGTCTGGTTGCTCCTGGGCCTGGTCGTTGGCAAAGAGAGCGGGGGCGGCGAATACCAGAACCAATAGCAGTATGGCTTTCAGGTTGATTGTAGGCATTTGTCGTCCCTCCCCGTGGAAAATTGTCTATTCTCATTGTGTGTTATGGATTACGGGGAGGGAAGGGGAGGGGGCTATACTATGGACTAGATAACAATGAGATGCGGACTACCTCGAAAGGTGGTAATTCTCAGCCCTTCTGTTATTGAGTAGAGTTTTCATCTGAAGGGTGTTCTAGGGACTGGTGACATAAGGAGGCGAAATGGATTTCGAATTAGACCTTTTTGTAAAGGTGGGTGGGCTGATGTCTCTGCTGGTAGGCAGCGCTTATGTGAACATCTCTCACCGATGGAAGACTAAAGGTTCCCAAGCGGAACTTCTCGAGAAGCTGGATCATGCTATCGAGAATAGAAGCCCTCATTTGGCGGGGCAGTTATTCTTATTGATACATGGTCTTAAGCTTTCGTTCTCTGATATCAAATTAATTACGTCTAGAGATGATTGTTCGAGTGTTGTTGATGCGCTGAAGAGAAGAAAAGGATCCTTGAGTATTTCTGACGGCCGTTTTTTTTCGAGGACTGGAATCAATATCCCTTTATACGAAAGTTCATTAGGAAATGGATGTGCTTACTGATGCTCGCTATGGGGCTCTGGATATTGGTCAGCATTCCATGGATACTTATTGGTACTCCTTCTCAAGCTGCAGTGCTTGTCCTCCTGCTATTCTGTGTCATTGCTGGGTTAGTTTCCCTGTATAGGGATTTCCTGCTCTCAGGATACGTAGAAGAACTGGTGTCCTCTCAGTCTGCTATAGAGACTTGTCCCGCTTAGAGAGTTTCGAAACTTTTTCGACATCCAATAAAAAAGCGCAAGCCCTTGATAGAAAACTCCTTCTCTATCAAGGGCTTGCGCCTTCTTGTTTGGTGGAGCCGGCGGGAATCGAACCCGCGTCCGTCAGCAATCCATCTGCAGATCTACATGCTTAGCCATGTTTATTGATTTAAGCCTCCACAACCCAACTGGCAGGACGTGAAAGCCGAGCCCCTAAAGGTTTTAACAGCGCCGTCCGGGGCGGACTTTGCTGCGAGCCTGTGTTGCGATGCTCGCCGCTCTTCCCCACAGGCAGGGTCGATTGGCGATAAGCAGGGTTTAAGCTGCTAGTGCGTAAGAATCGTCGTTTGCGATTACTTTAGTGTGCCACAAATGATTTACGAGACTCGTGACCTTCTCGGCATGCACCACAGAATTCAGTACCGGCGTCGAATCCAGGTCGGCCCCTGTGATGGGTTCATTGTAGGTGATGGGGGCAGGGAAGTCGATTAACAAGTGGGGGCGGGGAAGTTCCGGATCGGCCATGTTGTGGTGGCAAACGTCATGAACAATGTTCGAAATGTAATCGTATTGTGAAAAGTGTTACTCGAATACACATGTCTTGTCTGACAATCAGACCCGGAATGCTTGTTTTGTCATTTTTCGGGCGCACTATACGGGTGTCACCGCGGCATTGTGTCATTCGCCGATGGTGAGGTTGAGCAAGCGATGCTCAGGTAGCCACAAGCCACCATGAAACATCCTGCTCGAAATTGTGTACCACACAATGGCTTTACAGCGAGCCTTGAAATAGACGTTATATGAAGGCCGCTGATCAAAGCATTGTCGTTCATTAAAGGAGAAAGTCGATGAACACGATCTTTCGGTCAGCAGGGCAAGTTTCCGAGAAGGCACTGTCGCCTTTGAAGGCTCAGCCGCTGCTCTACAGAGCGTTGCAACTGGTATTCGCGCTGGCTGCGTATGCAGGTGGTGTGTACCTGGTGGATATGGCGACCCCGGAGGCACGTCTTCCGGTGATTCTGTTCGCCGTTTACTTCCTGCCTGCGGTGCTGCGCGCCTGGCTGCAGTTTTACTGGCAGCTGCGCGGCGACAGCCGGGCTCAGGACGTGAACACCCACCAGTCGGTGTAACGCCAACCGGTACAGTCTGAAGACAGTGTCACGCGCGCAGGGGGGCGGCCCGTTAACCCGGGTCAGCTGCCCTGTCGCATCAGACGCTGCTTCTGACGGTTCCAGTCGCGCTCCTTCTCAGTGGCGCGCTTATCAAACTTCTGCTTACCCTTGGCCAGGGCGATATCGCACTTGGCGAACCCTTTCTTCCAGTACAGGCTCACCGGCACACAGGTGTAGCCCTCTTTCTGTACGCCACCAAAAATGCGTCCCAGTTCACGGCGGTGCAACAGCAGTTTGCGGCTGCGCACTGGATCCGGGTTGACGTGGGTGCTGGCGGCGAGCAGGGGCTCGAAGCGGGCGCCGAACAGGAAGGCCTCCCCGTCCTTGAGCAGGACGTAGGCTTCAGTCAGGTTGCCTTTACCGGCACGCAGTGACTTCACCTCCCAGCCTTCCAGGACCAGGCCGGCTTCGAAGTGCTCTTCCAGATGATATTCGTGGCGTGCCTTGCGGTTTTGCGCAATGGTGGCCGACGGCGCTTTGGCTTTTTTCTTGGCGTTTCCCATAGGCGAGCGATTATAGAGCATGCGTTTGGCGGCTGACAGGGCTTTGTCTGTTAGGGCGAAGGTGAGTTGTGTCTTGTCCTTACTTGAGCCGCCCAGTTAAAAAAAAGACAATAGCGCCACGCTATCGAGGGTAATGCTGTTATGAAGCAAGAGATCAAGCCGGTCCATGGCATGTGGGCCAGCCGTTGGGTGTTTATTCTGGCGGCGACCGGGTCGGCCGTGGGGCTGGGGAATATCTGGCGTTTCCCGTACATCACCGGCGAGAACGGCGGCGGTGCCTTTGTGTTGCTGTACCTGCTGTGTATCGCGGTGGTGGGCATTCCCATCATGGCGGCGGAGGTAATGCTGGGCCGCAAGGGCGGGCTGAGCCCGATCAATTCCATGCGCAAGGTGGCCGCGGACAGCAAGGTGACCCAGCGCTGGGCGGGCATCGGCTATCTGGGGGCGCTGTCGGAGTTTCTGATTTTGTCGTTTTACTCTGCTGTGGCCAGTTGGGCGTTGTATTACGCCTGGGAGGCAGTACGCGGTGTCTTTGAGGGCATTACCGCGACCCAGTCGGAAGCCCATTTCAACGATATGCTGGCCAATCCCGGGTTGCTGCTGGGTTACCACACGCTCTTTATGGTGCTGACCATGGTGGTGGTGGCCCGGGGTGTGAAGGGTGGCCTGGAAAAGGCGGTGCAGATTCTGATGCCGCTGCTGTTCGTACTGCTGCTGGTATTGGTGGGCTACGCGGCGACCACGCCGGGCTTCAAGGAGGGGATTAGCTTTCTGTTTGCCTTTGATTTCTCCAAGTTGACCGGCAAGGCAATCATCGTGGCCGTGGGGCAGGCCTTTTTTACCCTGAGTCTGGGGATGGGCGCGATCATGGCCTATGGGGCGTATATGCCCAAAACGGTGAAGGACAAGAAGACCGGTCGCAGCCGGCCGGTGTCGATCATGTCCACCGTGGCGATCATTGCGCTGCTCGACACCCTGGTGGCACTGGGCGCCGGTGTGGCCATGTTCCCGCTGTTGTTCTCCAACGGCCTGGAAGTGAGCCAGGGCCCGGGGATGATGTTTGTGACCCTGCCGCTGGCCTTCGGCCAGATGCCGGGCGGTCTGTTGTTCGGCTCCCTGTTCTTTGTGCTGGTGGTGTGTGCCGCCTGGAGCTCGTCCATCAGTCTGGGCGAGCCGGTGGTGGCCTGGCTGGTAGAGCGGGGACTCAAGCGCCCGATGGCGGCACTGGTCGTGGGCCTGGGGGCCTGGCTGCTGGGTGTGGGCTCGGTATTGTCCTTTAACGTATGGAAGGATCACACCTTCATGGTGGGTACCTTCTTCGACAATATGGAATTCCTGTCTACCACGGTGATGTTGCCGCTGGGCGGGCTGCTGATCGCCATCTTTGCCGGCTGGGTGATGAAGGAGACCCAGGCGCGCAAGGAGCTGGCCATGCAGAACTTCAAGCTCTATCTGGTATGGCGGGCACTGGTGCGGATTTTCTCACCGGTGGCGGTGATCGTGTTGTTCGTCTATTCGATCTGGGCGACGTTCGCGCCAGAAGAAGAGGCGCAAGCTGCAGAAGCGCCGGCTCAGGAGCAGGTGGATGCGGTTACCCCCGAGCCGCCGGCGCAGCAGGATACTGCCGCGCCACTGCCGCAAGAGGGGGGCACTGAGGTGCCCGTGGAGCAGGAGTCGCCCTGATGGCCGATGAGGCGCGTATTCATGTGGAAGTGACCTATGCGCTGCCGGACAAGCAGCGTCTGATCGGGCTGGATGTGCCGGAAGGTACCACCATGCTGGAGGCGGCAAAGCTGTCCGGCATTGAAGAGCAGTTCGAAGGGCTGGTGCTGGACAAGGCGTCCATGGGGATTTTCGGCAAGGTGGTGGCCAATCCGGCTGGCCAGGTGCTGAAGCCCGGTGAGCGGGTGGAAATCTACCGCCCGCTGCAGGCGGACCCGAAGCTCAATCGCAAGAAGCGGGCGGCGGAAAAGGCTCGCTGATGGTGAGAATCAGGCTGCTGGTTGGCCCGGGTCAGTCGGTTCCTGGGGCAGCGTTTCCGGATCTGGCGCGGGTTGCTGGGTAGCAGGGGCAGGCTCGGGGCTGGTTTCTTCCTGCTTGCGCTCGTCCAGTTTACGCTGCAATTCGCGGTCCTGTTGTGAGCTGGTTTTCTTGCGGAAATCCTCGATCACTTCGCCTTCATGGTGGCTGTAGCTGCCGTTTTCGAAGTGCAGCACAATCTGCTGGCTGACGTTGTCGCCCTTGCCGGGGCGGTAGGTCATCAGATAAAACCATTGGTCAGGCGTGAACGGGTCCACCAGAGTGGGGGCGCCAAGCACGTAGCGCACCTGTTCAGGGCTCATGCCGGGCTGGAGCTCGCCGAGCATCTCCTCGGTGACAAAGTTGCCCTGCGGAATATCGATCCGGTAGACGCCGGGAAAGCGCAGGGAGCTGCAGCCAGTGGTGGCGAGCAGGACTGTCAGACTAAGGACGGCTAGAATTCGTGGCATGGTTTTTCGACTTCACTAAGTGTTCGGGCGATAATACAGACTTGCAGTAGCGGTACAAGTTTCCCGCTTTTTCATTATCGCCACTTTGGTTGGCAAATTGGAGCATACGCATTGGATAATCAGGATCTCAGAAAAGCGGGCCTTAAAGTGACCCTGCCGCGGGTGAAAATCCTGCAGCAACTGGAGAAGTCTGAAGAGCGCCACCTGAGCGCTGAAGACATCTACAAGTCGCTGATGGACGCCGGCGAGGATGTAGGGCTGGCCACCGTCTACCGGGTACTGACCCAGTTCGAGCAGGCGGGTATGGTGCTGCGCCACAACTTCGAGGGTGGCTCTGCCGTTTTCGAGCTGGCGGACGAGGACCATCACGACCATATGGTGTGCATGGAAACCGGCCAGGTGATCGAGTTCATGGATGACGTGATCGAGAAGCGCCAGCACGCCATTGCCGAGGAGCACGGCTACGAAATCATGGACCATTCGCTGGTGCTGTACGTCAAGCCGAAGAAGTGATCCGGCACCTGGGCCCAGGTGGCCAGGGTAGGGTGGATTAGCCGCAGGCGTAATCCACCTTTTACCGGTAGGGCGCAATGCGGTGTAGCCGTCAGTGGCATGATGGTCGGCAGTGTGGCGGTGGATTACGCCTGCGGCTAATCCACCCTACGTGGTGCGCCGGCGTTTGTGCGCTGCCGGTTATCTGACCCTCTGCCCGCGCCGCTGTTAACTATTCACTATTAACTGTTCATTGCCTCTCTACGCTGCCTGGGCCTTGTTCAGCATCTCCCTGGCATGGGTACGGGTGGATTCGGTGATTTCCACGCCGCCCAGCATGCGCGCCAGTTCCTCGATTCTTGCGTTGTCATCCAGCCCTTGGATGCGGGTGTGGGTGGTGTCGTCCCCCTGAATCTTGTGCACCTGCCAGTGCTGGTGGCCCTGGCTGGCTACCTGGGGCTGGTGGGTGATGCACAGCACCTGAGCGTGGCTGCCCAGCTCGCGTAGCAACCGGCCGACGATCTCGGCCACGCCACCACCGACACCCACGTCCACTTCATCGAATACCAGACTCGGTACCGTCAGGTTGCGGGCACAAATCACCTGGATTGCCAGGCTTACCCGTGACAGTTCGCCGCCGGAAGCGACCTTGCCGAGCGGCTTGAGGGGCTGGCCCGGGTTGGCGGAAAACAGGAATTCCACGTCTTCAAGTCCGTCGGCGCCGGGGGCACACTCGCCCAGCTGGGCCTCCAGTTTGGCGGCTTTCATGCTCAGGGCGGTGAGCTGCTTCTGTACCTGCTGGGTGAGGTTCTTGGCGGCGCTGCGGCGGGCCTTGCTGAGCTGGCGAGCGCTGTCCATGTATTGCTGCTGGGCTGCAGCTTCCTGCTCGGAGAGCGCATGCAGGTGAGCATCCACGTTGCCCAGGGCGTCGGATTCCGCCAGCAGTTGCCGGTGGTGCTCCACCAGTTCTTCCGGGCGGATGCGATGCTTACGAGCCAGGGTGTAGCTCTGGCTTAGCCGTTCCTCCACCTGGGCCAGGCGCTCCGGGTCCAGGTCTAGCCGTTCCAGGTAATGGCGCAGGTCATCGGCGGCGGCTTCCACCTGAAGGCGGGCGGATTCCACGGTGTCGGCGATGGTGCCCAGCCCTTCATCCTGGTTGCGGGCCTCGTCCAGCCAGTGGCTGACTTGGCTGAGGTGATCGTTGCAGGTGCCGTCGTCGCCTTCATAGAGGGCGTTGAGGGACTGCTGACAGGTGCGGATCAGACTTTCCGCGTTGCCCAGCCGTTGCTGTTCCTGCTCCAGCTGTTCCAGTTCACCGTCCTGTAGCGCCAGCGCGTCCAGCTCTTCCAGCTGGAAGCGCAGCAGCTCTTCTTTTTCGTTTTGCTCGCGGGCCTGATTCAGGGCGTCGTCGTGGGCGCGGCGGGCCTTTTGCCAGTGGCGCCAGTGGTCGCGCCCGGTGTTGGCCAGCTCGCGGGCGTCGGCAAAGTTGTCCAGCAGCTGCCGATGGGCTTCTTTCTTCATCAATGCCTGGTGTTCGTGCTGGCTGTGGATGCTGATCAGCCGCTCGCCCAGTTCCCGCACTTCCGCCAGCGGGGTGGGGGTGCCGTTGACATAGGCCCGGGAGCGACCATCGGCACGTACGGTGCGGCGTAGCAGGCACTGGTCGTCATCATCCAGTTCCCGATCGGCCAGCCACTGACGGGCGGCCAGGTTGTCGCTGACATCAAAGGTGGCCAGTACTTCCGCCCGATCGTGGCCGTGGCGAACAATGCTGGAATCAGCCCGGTCGCCCAGGGTCAGGCCCAGGGCATCGATGATCACGGACTTGCCCGCCCCGGTTTCCCCGCTGATCGCGGTGAGGCCGTTTTCCGGCTCCAGTTCCAACTGGTCCACGGTGGCAAAGTGACGAACGCTCAGATGGGTCAGCATGGTATCTCTCCGAAACGGGCGAGTCAGTGTGGCGATTAAGGGGTGGCAGGGACCTGGATCACCTGGGTGCCGGCCAGCAGATCGTGCAGGCAGCGGCGGTCACCGCGGAAAATCAGCAGTGGATCGACAAGCATGACCAGATTGACGCCGGGAACCTGGGCCAGCACATGGAACAGCAGATAGCGCAGGCCGTAGAGCTTGCCGGCGGGCACGTCCAACTGCCCCATGCCGATGATCTTCATACCCAGCAGCCACTTGCCGATGGTCTGCTGACGGTTGAACAGCAACCAGCCCTGCAGGGCCAGGAAAATCACTTCGCCGACAATGAACCAGACCAGGGTGGCAGTCAGGTCGAGCGCGCCATTGTTGGCCATCATGTCTGCCCAGGTGCCGGAAAAGAACACGATGGGGCCGATAATGGCGAGCTGGACCAGGCCGTCGATCAGGGCGCCGAAAAAACGATACCAGCGGCTGGCAAGAACCGGGTTGTCTGCGGTCGGGCGATTCTGCACGTCGGCGGCGGGGCTCTGGTAGGGGTTGTTGCTGTCGGTCATGGTGACATCCTTGTTACGAGAACTGTTCTTTTGGGCAGTGGTTGTAATCTTAGGGGATTCCGGGCGCCAGTGTAAGCCCCGATAAACTTCGAACGAGAAGGCTATATAATGTCGCACTGATTTTCTGGTACATATACCGCTATGACGAAGCTGGATCTGAACGAACGCAAACAACGATTGCTGATGGCGCTGGTGGAGCGCCATATCCGCGATGGTCAGCCGGTGGGTTCCAAGACTCTGGCCTCCGGCAGTGGTCTCACCGTCAGCCCGGCGACTATCCGCAATATCATGGCGGAGCTGGAAGATCTCGGTGTGCTGACCAGCCCCCATACTTCCGCCGGACGAGTGCCCACGGAGCTGGGCTACCGGCTGTATGTGGACTCCCTGCTGGCATCCAGTGTCATGGATCGCCCGGACCACCGCTCCCTGAAAAAGGAACTGGGTCAGTTGCTGGCGCCGGAGCAGTCGCCCCAGGAGCTGATTGCCCAGGCGTCGCGAACCCTGGCGGAGCTGACCCGCATGGCCGGGCTGGTGGCGGTGCCGCGCCGGGAGGTAACGACCCTGCGGCAGGTGGAATTCTTGCCGTTATCGGGCAAGCGGGTGTTGGTGGTACTGGTGGTCAACCGCTCGGAGGTGCAGAACCGCATCATTCATACCGACCGGGATTACGATGAGGTGGAGCTGCGTCAGGCGGCCAACTACATCAATCACACCTATGCGGGCTGTGATCTGAACAGCATCTGCGACGGGCTGCTTAACACCATGAATGCGGATCGGGCACAGATGGATGTGCTGATGGAGACGGCGGTCGCCGTGGCCGGCAAGGCATTGCGCACGGAGCAGGAGGATTCCGACTATGTGGTGTCCGGCGAGTCCAACCTGCTGCAGTCCGCCGAAGCCGACAATATCGGTCAGTTGCGCAATCTGTTCGATGCGTTCAGCCACAAGCGCGACATCCTGCACCTGCTGGAGCGCTCCATGAAAGCGGACGGGGTGCAGATCTTCATCGGCCGGGAATCCGGCTTCCAGCCGTTCGAGGACTACTCGCTGATCTCGGCTCCCTACCGAGCGGACAATGGCCCGGTGGGCGTCCTCGCCGTGGTCGGCCCCACCCGTATGGACTACGAAAAGGTCATCCCCACCGTGGATATCACCGCCAAAATCCTCTCGGCGGCCCTGACTCAGCTTTAGGGTAGTTAATAGTTAGCAGTGACGCGAGATCGCTCCGGAGGGGTGCAAATGCAGGCACCCGCGAGCAGGCCTCGGGCGCGGCCGCCGGGGCTTCGGTAATCACGAAGCTCTACCGCGAGCTGTTAACTATTCACTATTAACTGTTAACTGCCTTTCCTCCCCCCTTGAATCCCCGCCATCCGCTCCCATATATTTGCCCGCTTTCCTGGAAAAGCCCGGATTGGGATGTGGAGTAGAGAATGAGTGATCAGGAAAAAGACCCTAAAAACGCCGAGCCGCAGGTAGAGACTGCCGAAGAGCAGCAGGCGGCAAAGGAGGCTGACGCGGCCCAGGCTGATGCCGGGCAGGCAGAGCCTTCCGCGCAAGAAGAGCCCTCAGTGGCACAAGAGCCTTCTACGGAAGAAAAGCTGGCTGAGACGGAAGCCGAGCTGGCCAAGGTCAAGAAAGCCCTGAGTGAGGCGGATATCCGCGCTCAGGCGGAAATCCAGAATGTGCGCAAGCGCGCCGAGCGGGACGTGCAGCACGCTCGCAAGTTCGCCCTGGAGAAATTTGCCGGCGATCTGCTGAGCGTGGCGGATAACCTGGAGCGCGGCCTGGCCGCCCTGGATGCTGACGACGACGCCCTGCAAGGTGCCCGTGAAGGCATCGAGTTGACCCTCAAGTCGCTGCTCGATGCGTTTGCCAAGTACAACCTGGAGCAGATCAGTCCGTCTGATGAGCCGTTCAACCCGGAACTGCACGAGGCCATGACCATGGTGCCGGTCCCCAATGTGGAGCCCAACACCGTGATCGAGGTACTGGAAAAGGGCTACCAGCTCAATGGTCGCCTGCTCCGCCCGGCCCGCGTCATCGTCAGCAAAGCGGCTGAGTAAAAAGCGGTCCTGGCCCCTTGAAACGGCGCGCAGCAGCGCCATATAGAAGCCAGACGAATTAACAATTCAACTGCCTGGGTCGCCGAAAGGGGCCCGGCTGGTGTGAAGGAGAACGAGAGATATGGGTAAGATTATCGGTATCGACCTGGGTACGACCAACAGCTGTGTGGCCGTGCTGGAAGGTGATAAAGCCAAAGTTATTGAAAACGCTGAAGGCGCGCGTACCACGCCGTCCATCATCGCCTACACCGACGACAAGGAAACCCTGGTCGGTCAGTCTGCCAAGCGTCAGGCGGTGACCAACCCGGAAAATACCCTGTACGCGGTGAAGCGTCTGATCGGTCGTCGTTTTGACGACAGCGTCGTTCAGAAAGACATCAAGATGGTCCCCTACAAAATCACCAAGGCCGACAAT
>NZ_JBNPEC010000033.1:0-53866 GCF_051117345.1 Alcanivorax sp. | reverse complement strand
GTTGTCCGGCGCCGGTTGCGACGTAGAGATCGCTGCCGCTTGTGGCCGGTCAGCCAGGCGACTGATCCGCGAAGACAGGCCTTGCAGCTTGCTGTCCATCTCGTTCAGGCGCGTCGCCAGCTCGGCACTTTCGCTATTGCTGTTGCGCTGTTTGGCCATGGCCACGGTGAGCCCGCGTACCTTGGCATTCAGTTCGCGCAAATCGTCACGCAGGCTGTTGACCACCGCATCGCCAGGAGCCGCTTCAGACGTGGCTGGCGCTTTTGCCGTGCTGCGAGTGCCTTCTCTTGCCTCTCCCTGACGCTGCGATGCCAACTGATAGTACTGCTCTCGCAATTCACTGAGTTCACGGCTGGTTTCAGCGTGGGCCAACCACTGACTGGCGGCCAACAGCAAGGCAATTACCGCCAGCACCAGGGACAACCACAGCAAGCCGGAGTGACCGCCCTCGCTGACCGAGATGGGGTTGGTTTTTTTGGGCGTGCGCAGATTGACCGGTTCCAGATCCGGCCCCGGTACCGGGGTCGCTACCGCCAGTACATCCTGATTCAACCCCTGTAAACGTCGCTCTTTACTTTCCGGCAACTTGGCCATGGCAAGACGCTCTTTTACTTGTTGTTTTTAGCTGATCACCACCCCCCGTGGCCGATCAGCGCCCTTCCAGTTTATCCAGCCGACTATTGACCTGCAGCCGGTAAGAATCAAACGCCGCAATCGCCGCCTCTGTCTCATCCAGCCGATTTTTCAACGCTGCCAGCCCGGCCTGGTTTTTTTCCACCTTGGCCAGACCGCTTTTCAGGTTTTGCTGCTGGCTTTCCAGCTGATTGATATTTTCCGCCAGCACATCCACCTGAGTCTGCATCTGACTGATGCGGGTCTGCCACTGTTCACTGCTCTTGTTGACGGCAGACACCGCACTGTCCACCTGCTTTTTCAGGGCAGCGGTGTCCTTGTTGATCCCCTGCAGTTTGCCATCCACCCCGGCCTGGGCCTTTTTCACCTCATTAAGAGTGGCTGACAGTGCAGTCAGTTTCTTACTCTGCTCGGCAATATCCGCCCGGTTGCGCTTGTTGCTCAGATCCCAGAGTTTGCGGATTTCGGTGTTGTTTTCTTCCAGCTTCTTGCCTTGAGCGCGGACCGTATCCTGCAGCTGCCCGGACGACTGGTTCAGGCTCTCGTCGGTGGCAGACAACCGGGACTGAAGATTGCCGAGTTTCTGACTGGATTCCGAGATGCGCTCGTCCATTTGTGACTGCAGCACGGTCATCTGTTTCTGGAACCAGACTCCCATCGCGGCGATCAGCACTACCAGCACCAGACAGGCAATCATCCAGCCACCACCGCCACCATGGGAGGGCGGTGCCGACTTCCTGGGGGTCTTGGGAGGCTTGCCCGCCCCCTTCTCTGTCGGCTTGTTGCTGCCGGCAGAAGAAGGCCGGCGACCGGCATCACCATGATCATCCACGGTGACATCATTGAGATTACCCAGATTTACTTCACGATCTCGCGTCATTCCTGTGTCCTGCATCCCGGATAGTCCGGTTCATGGCCCGATTGACAAATAGTGCCACAGAGGGCACTGCGGCGCTGCCGAACAGCGCCCATTTAGTGCTGCCTGATTCTGAAAAGTTTATTCGCCGCTTTTCTCGAACAACGGCTGTTCGGTGGCGTAGTAGACCATATCACCCAGCTCGTGCTTGCCTTTTTCGTTCTTCAGCAACGGCAGGAAAATCACCCAGGGGCGTACATCGCGGTGGTCTACCTGCGCCCATACCCCGGTGACTTTTTCACCATTTTCGGCGGTGATGTCATGCAACCGGAATAGCCCCATCAACTCGATATCCGGTTGCTCCTTGCCGATCTTTCGCAGCTGCCGGAACAGGCCCTGGGCCCACTCTTCAGCGCTGGGTGCATCGGCCTTATCACCGGAATAACCCACCACCCGTACCGTGTCACCGGACTGGATCAAGCCGAACGGGTAGAGGCCGCCGGAACGCTGGATGGCCTGCAGTGCCTGGCGCAGCCCGGCTTCTGCCAGCTGATCCATGGCTTGTTGCTCGGGGCTTTTCTGTTTTTGCTCGGCGGAGGCTGGCGCTGGCCCTTCTGCCATGGCAGCGGTTGCCGACAACCCCATCACAAGAAAAAAGATTCCCAAAAAACGCATATCACACCTGTTATTTTCATTAACCTGGGGGTTGGACCACACAAAACCCGACAATATCCCGGGAGGGACGCTAGCAAACTTCCCTCACCGCCGCCAGACAGACACGAAAAAGGCCGCAAAAGCGGCCTTTTTCACTACCTGAACGGTATCCCTTTAAGAGATAAGCCGTCTTAACCGGCAAAGTTGCTGGCGGCAAAATCCCAATTGATCAGGTTCCAGATGGATTCCAGATACTTGGGACGAGCATTGCGGTAGTCCACGTAGTAGGCGTGTTCCCACACGTCCACGGTGAACAGCGGAGTCTGGCCGTTGTCGTGGGCGATCGGGGTATCCGCATCGTCAGTGTTGACGATTTCCAGGCTGCCATCGCTGTTCTTCACCAGCCAGGTCCAGCCGGAACCGAAGTTGCCGGTCGCCTTGGCATTGAACTGGGACTTGAACTCGTCGAAGGAACCGAAGGCGGTATCGATGGCCGCAGCCAGATCGCCGGTGGGGGCGCCACCGCCATTAGGGCTCAGGCTGTTCCAGTAGAAGGTGTGGTTCCACACCTGGGCGGCCTGGTTGAACAGACCGCCTTCGGCGCTCTTGATGATCTCTTCCAGGGATTTGCCTTCGTTGTCGGTGCCGGCAACCATGTCGTTCAGCTTGGTCACGTAGGCATTGTGGTGCTTGCCGTGGTGATACTCGAGCGTCTCTGCAGAAATATGCGGTTCCAGTGCATTTTTCTCAAACGGAAGCGGCGGTAATTCAAAAGCCATAGTCATTTCCCCTGACATCATGTTGTTCTGTTGCGGCTCGGCAACAGAAAGAAATTCCCCGCTGACGGCATGCCTGCCGCCAGCGGCTGAACGATAATAACAAGCTACCGGTAATGATCTCCACCACGAGCCCGGCAATACCGGGGATTTCCCTGTGCCGTAAAAGCGCATGATTCTCATCTGCGCTACCCGTGACCGGCAGGTCCCTGTGAGATGGGGTGTATCCCCCTTGTTTCAAGTACAATGCGCCCCAAATTTTGGTTACTGCTACCTGAATCCGTGACTTCAGCGTGGATGCATGGCGCAAGAATTTGTTGTCACAGGGGATTTTCTGAAGAAGCTTCGTATCAGGGAATACGATCGACTGAAGAAAAATTTTCTGTGGCGGCAAAGGCTTGCGTCAGGCGCCGCGATGAAGTCACGGATTCAGGTACTATTTTTGCTGGCAGGAGAAAACGATGTCTGATGATGCTGTAGTAATTGTAAATGGTGCCCGTACCGCCATGGGTGGCTTCCAGGGTGCCTTGTCTGCGGTTTCCGCTCCCGAACTGGGCGCCGCCTCCATCCGTGAAGCGGTGTCCCGTGCTGGCCTGAAGCCGGAAGACGTGCAGGAAGTCATCATGGGCTGTGTACTGCCCGCTGGCCTCAAGCAGGGCCCGGCCCGCCAGGCCATGCGTCTGGCCGGCCTGCCGGACAACACCGGTGCCACCACCATCAACAAGCTGTGCGGCTCTGGCATGAAGGCCACCATGTTCGCCTACGATTCCATCAAGGCCGGCACCAACGACATCGTTGTTTCCGGTGGCATGGAATCCATGACCAATGCTCCCTACGTGCTGGACAAGGCACGCAGCGGCATGCGCATGGGCCACGGCCAGGTGTTTGACCACATGTTCCTGGATGGCCTGGAAGATGCGGAAACCGGTCGCCTGATGGGCTCCTTCGCCCAGGAAGTGGCTGACAAGCGCTCCATTACCCGCGAAGACATGGACAACTACGCCATCGAATCCCTGAACCGCGCCAATGCCGCCATCAACAATGGCTGGTTCAAGGACGAAATCGTGCCGGTGACCGTGAAGACCCGTAAGGGTGAAGTGGTTGTCGACACCGACGAGCAGCCGGGCAACGCCAACATCGACAAGATCCCCACCCTGCGCCCGGCCTTCGCCAAAGACGGCACCGTCACCGCCGCCAACGCCAGCTCCATCTCCGATGGCGGCTCCGCGCTGGTACTGGCCCGCGAATCTGTGGCCAACGAGCGCGGCCTGAAGCCGCTGGCTCGTATTCTCGCCCACGCTACCAACAGCAAACACCCCAGCGAATTCACCATTGCCCCCATCGGTGCCACCGAAGCGGTAATGAAAAAAGCCGGCTGGACCGTGGACGACGTGGATCTGTTCGAGATCAACGAAGCCTTCGCCATGGTGGCAATGATGCCGATGATTGATCTGGGCATTCCCCACGAGAAAGTGAACATCCACGGCGGCGCCTGTGCCCTGGGTCACCCGGTGGGCTCCACCGGCTCGCGCATCATCCTCACCCTGATCCACGCGCTCAAGCGCACCGGCGGCAAGCGCGGTGTGGCCAGCCTGTGTATCGGCGGCGGTGAAGCCACCGCGGTGGCTGTCGAGCTGGTGTAATACGCTCAACGCTTGATGCCAGACAAAAACGGGGCCCTTGGGCCCCGTTTTTTTGTGGGCGGAGCCCCGTCCCCCCTCCCTCTGTAGGAGCTCCTCTTGAGGTGCGAACCAGGCGGAGCGAGGTGGCAGAGGAGCGTGATCATTTACAGAAACCTATCAGGCCCTGGAATGCCTGATCGCCCTGCGGGCGATTTCCGCGCTGACGCGCGGTTCGCACCTCAAGAGGTGCTCCTACAGCAGCTTCGTAGCCACCCACATCCCGAAACATCCGCTTTCACTTTCAAACTCTGTTGCACTTTCCTGACCGGATTCGCCCTCCGTCGTATACGCAAAACCGGATTTCACCTGTACCCTGACCGGCTAGTCACCATTTTGGGTTGGGCATAGGCCCGGGAGCACCATGTCAGCATTACCCGTTATTACCGCCATGGGCGGCATCAATGCAGCCGGCCGCAGCGCCCTGCATTTCGGCTTTCAGCGACTGATTTTCAATGCCCTACCGGAGGCCGGTCGCCAGGACACCCTGCGCTCTCTGGGCCAACTGACCGGTCACAGCCCGGACAGCCAGCTGGCTGCCACCCTGATTCGTGCCCTGCCCGATTCCCACCGTCTCCACGCCGCCATCAGCGGCACCAGCGACATTCCCGTTACCCTGGAAATGCGCAACATGGACCTTCCTGACCCGCTACCCGCAGGCTGGCAGGTCTCCCCTATCGACAAGCGCCGCAGCCGCGTCACCCTGCCTGCAGGGCTGGACCTGCGTGTCCCCCATGATGCCCCGCGCCGGGTCAGCGCCGCCGGCCAACTGCCGGACGGCTTCGACCCCGGCGCCCTGTATGCCTCGCGCAACCACCCCCGCGCCCTGCAGATGGCCATCTTCGGCATCAGCGATGCGCTGGGCGACCTGGGCATGGACTGGGCCACTGTGGCCGGCAAGGTGCGCCCGGATCAGGTAGCGGTTTATGCCAGCAATGCCATGTCGCAGCTGGACGACAACGGCCTGGGCGGTGTCATGCGTTTCCCACCTAACGGCCAGCGCATCACCTCCAAACAGGTGCCGCTGGGGCTGGGCGAGATGACCGCGGATTTCCTCAATGCCTACGTGCTGCACTCGGTGGGCACCACCGGCGGCATGCTCGGTGCCTGCGCCACTTTCCTCTACAACCTGGAAAAAGGCGTACAGGCCATACGCAGCGGCAAGGTGCGGGTGGCCATCGTCGGCACCAGCGAGGCCCCGCTGGTGGCGGAAATCATGGAAGGCTACCGGGCCATGGGCGCGCTGGCGGAAGACCAGGATCTGGCGGCGCTGGATGGCGCGACACAGGCCGATGTGCGCCGCGCCTGCCGGCCGTTTTCCGACAACTGCGGCTTTACCATGGCCGAGTCTGCCCAGTTCACTGTGCTGATGGATGATGCCCTGGCACTGGAGCTGGGGGCGGATATTCTCGGCGCGGTGCCGGATGTGTTCATTCACGCCGATGGCGCCAAGAAATCCATCTCTGCCCCCGGCGTGGGCAACTACCTGACCGTGGGCAAGGCCGCCGCCCTGACCCGCCAGCTGATCGGCGAAAAGGGCCTGCGCGAACACAGTTTTGTCCATGCCCACGGCACCGGCACGCCCCAGAACCGGGTCACCGAATCGGTGATTCTTGACCGGGTGGCAGACGCCTTCGGCATCCGCCATTGGCCGGTCACTGCCATCAAGGCCTATGTGGGCCACTCGCTGGGCAGCGCCGGCGGCGACCAGTTGGCGGCGGCCCTGGGCAGCTTTGCCCAGGGCGTGCTGCCGGGCATCCGCACCATCGACCACATCGCCGGCGATGTGCACCGCCAGCACCTGGACTTCGCCATGGACCATGTACCGCGCGATGACCTGCAGGCCAGCCTGATCAATTCGAAAGGCTTTGGCGGCAACAACGCCACCGCCGTGGCCCTGTCAGCGACAGTCACTGAAGCCATGCTGCAACAGCGCCATGGCAACAAGGCCATCACAAATTGGCAGGCCGCTCGGGACAGTGTGCTTCAGACCAAGGCCCGTTTCCGCGACCACTGCCTGAACGAGGCGCCCAAACCGGTTTACCGGTTTAACGACGGAGTGCTGGGGGACGAGCAAGTCAATTTGAGTGACAAGGCGGTGCAGTTGAATAACGGCCAGGTCATGGCCTTTGATGACGATATGGCATTCCAGGATTTCCAGCTCAACGACCAGCAATCCGATCACTGAACAGTAGGCGCTTGCTTGCAGCCGAACCCTGCCAAGCGGGTTCGGCTGCAAGCAGCCTCCTACAGGAACACCCTGCCTCCAATGGGGTGACAAGGGGGCTCTCAGCAATCAGCGAATCTCCACCTCGAAGGCTGGTGAGGCCCAGCCCTGCGGGGCAGAAGCCGCGTCGCCGGTCAACGGTGCACCGCCGTAAATAACCTGTTCCGCATCGCCGTACTGCAACCAGGTCTGCGTGGGCATTAGCCCCTCGCCGGGCTTGCTGTAATCGCAGACGCCCTGCGGAAAAATCGTCGCGACCTTTTCCGCGAAGCCCTCCGGATCCAGCACCGTGGGGTAATCCGCCGGGTCCACCGGTTTCAGTTGGCACTTGTTGGTCAGGGTTTCAATGCTGTCGCCGGCCACGGTGCGCGGAGTACCGAAACGGGTCTGCACCACGGTCTGCTGCAGCTCCACGATCGGGTCAGTCAACGGTGAGAGCAGCTCCCCCAAAGTGCCTAGCAAGTCTCCTAGTACCGGCAGTTCCGACACCACCGGCAGCTCGCTCACATCCAGGCCACAGATCTGTCCGGTGAGCGCATCCACCACCACCCCGGCTTCCGCCGGCGCCGGTGGCAACAGGGACGGGTCCAGGCCCGGCAGAATGGGTTCCGGATACAGCAGGTTACCGGTTAACGGCACGATGGGACCGTCCGGGCCAAACAGGGACGACACCGACAAACAGCGATCACGGGCATAGATCGGCTTGTTGGCCAGCACTTTCTCCGCCACGGGGGTGGCCGTGTCATCCTGTTCAATCTCTGACAACCACAGGTCCATCACCAGCAAGGCTTCCGTGCTGAACACCGTATCGCCGAACAGCGGCGCCGGGCCATACCAGATCACATGGTTGTCGGCGTGCCCCTGGCTCTGTTCCAGCCGGGCACGCATCTGCCAGGAGTGGTAGGCATCGTGGGCAATGCCCGGATCCGGGCCACGCAGATCAATGATCGGCACACCGGCCAGGTGCTCGGCAGTATTGATGGCGCCGGTACGATAGGCATTGCGCAAGGCCTGCGGATCCGCCACTGTGCGCTCGGTCTGGTAGTCGATATCCACGCTCAGACCACCAACCTCACGGTTCACCTGCAGGAATTGCTCGCCGGTGATCAGGCCGTTCTGTAATGCCTTCAAACCATACTGAACGCCCACATTATCCAGCGGAATACCGCCAAAGCCACGGCCAAGCAGCTGCTCATTGGCACTCCATACGGCGGAATCGCGGGGCCCGAACTGCGTGATCATGTAATCCAGCAGGCCGCAGCGCAGGCCATCAGGCTGTGTCTCGGCGTCATACACCGCCACTCCTTCCTGCAGACCCGGGCACTCTTCCTGGTTCGGGTAGGCGGACGGAAAAAAGGCCAGATCGGATACCACCGGGTTCAGCGGCAAATGACCATAAAAGGCGGACCACTGCGCGGCCGGAATCACCCCGGAGGTCAGCAGCGAGCTAAACACCTCCTGGAAACCCTCGGCATCCATGGGTATCTGGTTGCCGAAGTAATTGCTGAGCAGGTTGTAGTCCGCGAACTGGGTGGCGGTGGTCCAGACATCCGGGTAGGAGCATTGCACGATCAGCCCCTGATAAATGCCCGGATAGGCATTGGCCACATGCTGCTGAGTGATGGCACCACCGGAACAACCGGTACCGATGGTGTAACGGATTTCCCCGTATTGCTCAACGATGCGCTCCTTGGCCATCATAAATGACTCTGCGGCCGTCACCAGATTGGCGTTATGCCCCAGATTGCCCTGTGCGGTGGACAGGGTCATGAAACCCCGCCCCAGTGCCGTGGTAATGCTGTCGCCCAAGAGCAGCTCCCCGCCCTCAGGGGCCGTGCCCGAAATGTCCCCCCGTGGCGCTTCGCCCATACCGTAGCTCAACCCCACATTGCCACCATGATGAATCAGCAACTTGCCGTTCCATTGCGGTTGCGGTGTCAGGGCGGTCCAGGGCTGATCCGGCTGATAGAGAGTCATGATCAGGTAACGGTCTCGATTCTGAACCCCTTCCTCCATGCGTACGATAAAGGGCGTTTCTACCCCTTCATCCGTGGTGATTCGGGCAATGCTGTCATCCGCAGGCGGGTTCGTCGGGTCATAGGGCTGGAAGGCTTGCGGCAAGCCGGGGTTTTCCGGGTCGAAATTGGTCAGCAGGCTTTCCAGCTTGTTGGCCGGCACATACTGAAAGGTGTATTCCGGTGGCTGGTTGCACTGGGCATCCACTGCCTGCTCGTTGGTGCACTGCCAGGGCTGCAACTGGGGGCCGGAAAACACCGGGCCGCCGTTGGGGTGGTTGATGATCTGCCGCTCCAGCACCGATTCATCCGCCAGCACCACGGTGACCGTGTTGGCCCCCAGCGCCAGGCCTTCCAGTAAGCCCTTGAGGGTGCCCTCGCTGGTGCGAGTCAGTTGCTGGGTCACCTCCCGGACACCCAGCATCACTGTTGCCCCGCTCAGCAAGGCACTGTCGTCAGCGGTAATTTCCACCAGCGCATCCCCGCCACTGATCAGGTCCGCACGGTTGGACAGCACGCTGATGTCCCCTTCCCCTGCCCGTGGAGCCTCGGGAATATCCGGATCGGGAGTGTTCGGGACCGGATTACTGGCAGCCGGCGACGATGAAGAACCGCCACCACCACAGGCTGCCAACAGGGCCACCAGGGCGGTAGCCAGCAAACGAGAAAGGGCTTTCATGGGACACTCCAGGCCGGCGCGCTGACCGGCTTATTGTTATTAACATCAGTGTTAACCCATTCTCGTGGACAGAGTGCCGATTTACTGTTGATGTGCGGTAGCAGGATAGTTACCGGAAGGCGGCATTTTTTGCAGAATGTTGTACGGATGTACCATTTCATTATTAAAACCTGGTTCAGGCCCTCACCGCTCCCTGCTAAGGTAGCCGCAATCAACCGATGGACTGCCCATGATTCGATTGAAACTTGCCCTGTTCATGCTACTGGCGCTGATCGCCTGCACCGCGCTTTGGCACCGTTACAAACCGCTGCCGGATGGTCTGGCCCATGAATCGCCGTTGCTGCCCGCCCAGGGCCTGACCCTGCTGGTGGATGACACCTGGGAAACCGCCGATGGCGGGCGCGGCATGCGTCAGAGCATTTTCGACGAGGCCCTGCGGCTGATCGGGCAGGCCCGGCAACTGGTAGTGGTGGACATGTTTCTGTTCAATGCCTTCCAGGGGACAGACGATGCCAGCTACCGCCCCCTGTCCCAGCAGTTGACCCAGGCACTGGTGGACAAGAAACAGCAGCAGCCGGATCTGCCGGTCATCCTGATCACCGATCCGATCAACAGCCTCTATGGCGGCCTGCACAGCGAGCATCTGGAGCGCCTGGAAGACACTGGCGTGGTAGTGATCACCACCCCGCTGACACACCTGCGCGACTCCAACCCGAGCTGGTCAGGTATCTGGCGTATCTGCTGTCAGTGGCTGGGCAACAGCAACGAGGGTGGCTGGCTGCCCAACCCCATGGGGCCGGGCAAGGTCACCCTGCGCAGCTACCTGACCCTGCTCAACTTCAAGGCCAACCACCGCAAGACTCTGGTGGTGGATGAAGGCGATCGGTGGACCGCGCTGGTCACCACTGCCAATCCCCACGATGCCAGCAGCGCCCACAGCAATCTGGGCATCACCTTCCAGGGGCCCGCCGTGGCGGAGCTGCTGGAAAGTGAACTGGCGGTGGCAAGAATGGCAGGCATTACCCTGCCCGATCTGCCACCCCCCCCCATCGTCGATGCGCCTGACACCGCCGCCGCCCAGCTACAGGTGCTCACCGAAGGCGCCATCCGCGACGCCCTGCTGGCGGCCATTGAGCGCAGCCAGCGCGGCGAAGCACTGGATGTCTCAGTGTTCTACCTGTCCCATCGCCCCCTGGTGAAGGCGCTGTTGGCGGCCCATGAGCGAGGCGTGGCAGTGCGTGTGCTGCTGGACCCGAACAAGGATGCCTTCGGCCGCCAGAAGAATGGCATTCCCAACCGTCAGGTGGGCGCGGAGCTGCGGGCTGCGGGCATTGAGGTGCGCTGGTGCAATACCCAGGGTGAACAATGCCATACCAAGATGTTGTTGCGCAGAGGGTCAGAACGCTCAGAAGTGATTATCGGCTCCGCCAACTTCACCCGCCGCAACCTGGACAACCTGAACCTGGAAAGCAGCGTGCGGGTGCTGGCGAAAACGGATCACGCTCTCATGGTCAATGCCCGATCCGCCTTTGCCAGACGCTGGGAAAATCGTGACGGGGAAAAGCACAGTACCGATTACGCCGTGTACGCGGACGAGGCGAGCTGGAAGTACTGGGTGTATCGGGTAATGGAATTTACCGGGTGGAGTAGTTTCTAGGGTAAAGGCGATTTTTTTACCACAGAGGACACTGAGGCCGCAGAGGAAAAACCAGGCGCGTTCTTGGTAAGCGCAAAGCCCTCTGTAGGAGCGTCGCTTGCGGCGCGATTGCATACGTTGGGTTTATGCACTTCGTGCACCCTACGGGCCGCCCTAGCGGGCGTTACCTCCACTCCGCTCCGGTTCGCGCCGCCAGCGACGCTCCTACAGAAAGGGAGGAATCATTCCGTCGCCGGGGCTTCTTTCACCGGACGGTTGCGGTACCAATCCAGACCACTGACCGCGCCGTTGATCAACCAGGCGGCGGCTACCAGGCCGCCGGCCATGGGCCAACCCCAAGTTTCCGGCAGCAGGTCGGTGCCGGGGACAAACAGCAGGAACAGCACGGTCTCCAGCAGCGCCAGCAACAGGGGCGCGGCCAGCCGGGCCGGGTAATGCAGTTCGATGCCCAGCCAGCGCAGGACAGCGCCGCCCATGCCAAGGCCAAGCCAGATCACGATCAGACCACCAATAATCACTGCCACACTGAATACTCCTTTTACTGTTGCCCGTAGAGTGCCTCACGGCCGTGTCTTACCGCCATGGCTTCGCGCACTTTTTTCGGCAGCCCGCCCACTACCAACGCGTAGGAATGGTCAATCATGCGCTCGATTTCACCGCGAGGAATGGAGCCATCCAGTTTGATGGTATTCCAGTGTTTCTTGTTCATGTGATAGCCGGGAATGATCGCCGGAAAAATATCCCGCAGCGCCAGGGCCTGGTCCGGGTCACATTTGAGATTCATTCGCCCTTCGCCCTGCTCTTCCCCCAACGTCGCGAACATCTTGTCCCGCACTTTCATCACCGCCACATCGGGGCCGAAGGGGAAATCCTTGCGCGCTTCCGGCTTGCTCAACAGGTACGCTTGCGCGGCTTTAGCATCCATGATCAAGGCATCCCTTATTGATGACCCATTGGCTTTCGGGGTCGACAGCCCCGGCGACAAGCCATGATACCTCTCCCTGCTGCCCGCCGCAGCCACAGGGACCACCAGCAGGGGAAGCCAGCACGTAAGGGGGATAAGGAAGTTGTTTCTGGCACACGCCCTTGATGGGTCGGGTTGGGTATTTTCGCGCCCAATAAAAAACCCCGGCGGATAGCCGGGGTCTTGTGTCTCGACAGTACCCTTGTGAGGCGGGGCCGAAACAAGTCAGGAAGTTTACCCGCTTGTGAAAAGGATCGCGACCGCTGAGGCAGTGCATTTACCCATCATCCACGAAGCCTAGTGCTGACGGGAAATACGACACAACAACGCGAGGCTCCGTCTTACTCACATTGTTGCGTGCGTCGGTTGCGTTGCTACGAAATTTCGCGGGTTTCGCGGAACCGGATCTCCGGGTGACGCTCCTGGGCCAGTTGCAGGTTCACTCGGGTCGGCGCCAGATAAGTCAGGTGGCCCGCGCCGTCGCGGGACAGGTTATCGTGGGCTTTGCGCTCGAAGGCCGTCAGCTCTTTGTCGCTGCCGGCTTCGATCCAGCGCGCTGTCGCCACACTCACCGGTTCATAGCGGCAATCCACCCCGTATTCCCCTTTCAGCCGCGCCGCGACCACATCGAACTGCAGGGTGCCCACGGCACCGAGAATCACGTCGTTGTTGCGCAGCGGGAAGAACACCTGGGTGGCGCCCTCTTCCGCCAGCTGGGTCAGCCCTTTGTGCAGCTGCTTGCTCTTCAGCGGGTCGTTGAGCACCACGCGCTGGAACAGTTCCGGGGCAAAGTGGGGGATGCCGGTGAAGGCCAGCTCTTCACCCTCGGTGAAGGTATCACCAATCTGGATAGTGCCGTGGTTGTGCAGGCCGATGATATCGCCGGAAAAAGCTTCTTCCACGTTGTCACGCTCACCGGCCAGGAAGGTCAACGCATCAGGAATGCGCACGTCCTTGCCGGTACGCACTTGCTTGAGCTTGATGCCCTTCTGGTACTTGCCAGAACAGATGCGCATGAAGGCGATACGGTCCCGGTGGCGGGGGTCCATGTTCGCCTGGATCTTGAACACGAAGCCGGTCATTTTGGGCTCGTCGGCGACCACGGTACGCGCGGTGGCATCGCGGGGCTGGGGCGGCGGCGCCCACTTCACCAGACCGTCGAGCATGTGATCCACGCCGAAGTTGCCCAGCGCGGTCCCGAAGAACACCGGGGTCAGCTTGCCGGCCAGGAAGCGTTCCAGATCGAATTCATGGCTGGCGCCCTGTACCAGTTCCAGGGTGTCACGCAGCTCCTCGGCGTAGTCGGCTCCCACCGCCTGGTCCAGCTCCGGGTTGTTGAGCCCTTTCACTTCGCGCACGTCCTGCACGGTGTGGCCCTGGCCGGTCTTGTACAGCACGGTGGTGTCGGTGAGCAGGTTGTAGACGCCCTTGAAGCTCTTGCCCATGCCGATGGGCCAGGTGATCGGCGCGCACTCGATATTGAGCACGTCCTCGATCTCATCCAGCACGTCGATGCCGTCGCGCACGTCCCGGTCCAGCTTGTTGATGAAGGTGAGAATCGGCGTGTCGCGCAGGCGACAGACTTCCATCAGCTTGACGGTCCGTTGCTCCACGCCCTTGGCCGCATCGATCACCATCAGCGCCGAATCCACCGCGGTGAGGGTGCGGTAGGTATCCTCTGAAAAATCAGCGTGCCCGGGAGTATCCAGCAGGTTGACGGTGGCATCCTTGTAGGGGAACTGCATCACCGAGGTGGTCACGGAAATGCCCCGCTCCTTCTCCATCTCCATCCAGTCGGAGGTGGCGTGCTTGCCGGACTTCTTGCCTTTTACGGTACCTGCGCTCTGGATCAGGTTTCCGTACAACAGCAGTTTTTCGGTAATGGTGGTTTTACCGGCGTCCGGGTGCGAAATAATCGCGAAGGTGCGGCGCTTGGCCACCTGGTCTTGCAGGCTCATGGGGCTTCCGACTCTGACAGGGTTTTCGAGGGCGCGAGTATAACAGCCTTGCGAGCCCTTATCAGGCTCTCAGCGCCTCCCTGTCAGACGATGCCGGAGCCCTTGAGCTGGCGCTGGCGCATCAGCAGGTAGAGGGCGAAACCCACCGCCACCCCAGGCACCACACCCAGCAGCAGTGCCAGCCAGCCGCCGCGGATCTGATAGCGCTGGCGCTCGAACACCACCCAGATGGCGAGCACAACCCAACACAGAATTACATCGGTGGCGTAGCCCGCCGCAAAGGGATTCACAAAGCCGCCAGCGGCAGCGGCAATAATATCCGGGTTGGCCAGCAGCGGCGGGATGATCAGCACCGCAAACACCACACAAAAGCTCAGGGCTACCAGCAATAACAGTCGACGATACAGGTTCTCTGACACGGGCTCGGTCCTCGTAATGGCCATCCTTGATCACTGTATCCTTGAGGATTTCCCGGAAGGTGTCCACCTTTCCAACCCGGTACTTCAGCGCGGACCGAAAGCAGTGCTAGAGTGTCGGTTCCAGAACCACAAGGATGCCTGACCATGCCTGTTTATCTTCGTGCTTTCGCTGCCCTCTTCCTGGCCACCCTGCTGGCGGCCTGCAGCCGTACACCGGATGGGGGCGATGCCCGTAAAGCGCTGGAAGCGGAACTGGACAACGCTCACCTGTCCGGCCTGCTGGCGGTCACCGATGTGGAAAAGCGCAATGGTTACGACGACGGCGACGGCCGCTACACCCTGGAAGTGGATTACCAGCTGAAAGCCAGGGAAGATCTGAGTGGCTACACCGACAAGATCAAGGGCAATGAAGATCTGTCCGGCATGGATCGCTTCGCCATGATCATGACCCTCAGCGCCCTGCGCATGGAGCATGGCAACTTCAAGAAGGGCGATACCTTCCAGCGCCAGCGGGTGATTACCTTCCGGGATTCGGAGAACGGCTGGATGCCGATTCAGGAGTAACGGAGAGTTGTTCGAATCGCACCTTGCCTACTGTAGGAGCGGCTCTCGAGCCGCGAACCGAGCGTAGCGAGGCGATAAAAATCAAGGTCTGACCACCATTCTTTCTGGAACCTGTCGAGCCTTGGGATTCTTGATCGCCCTGCGGGCGATTTCCGCGCAAGCGCGGTTCGCGCCTCAAGAGGCGCTCCTACAGCGACGTCGTAGATAGGATGTAGCTGATTATTTATGCCCGCCGGTGAGCAGGCACTGCATTAGCACCGCGTTTTCGTGTCCTTCCCCCTTGCGGTAATAGTTCTTGCGCACGCCGCAGATTTCGAAGCCCAGCTGGCGGTAGAGTGCCTGGGCGCTTTGATTGCTTTCCCGTACTTCAAGATAGACAACAGTCATGGCATCGGCACGAGCGGCGTCGAGGGCCTGTTGCAGTAAGCGCCGGGCGATACCGTGGCGTTGCCAGGTCGGGGCCACGGCGATGTTGAGGACATGGGTTTCGTCGAGGATCCGCGACAGGATCAGAAAGGCCGCCGGAACGTCGTCCACGGTGGCCACCTGGCAAAGATAATTGGCGTTGCCCAGGCAATCGCGAAAGTGGACGCTGTTCCAGGGCGTAAGCTGAGCGGCGGTTTCGATGGCCATCACCGCGTCCAGGTCTTCCAGCTCCATGGCGCGGATGGCTGCCACGCGGGTCCGCTCACTCGCCATGGAAGCCATTGGTCTGCATGGCGTGCCAGCTGGCCTTCTTGTGCTGCGCCGGGTCCGCCAACATTTCTGCCAGGCTGCTGATTACCAGGGCACGACGGCCTCCCAGCTCGAAAGGCTGATAGCGGGGCTGATCAAACAATGCATCACACAGCGCCTCCGGCAAACACAACAATACCTTTTCACCACCAGCCTGCTCACACAGGCCGGCAATAAAGGCCGATAGCGCCTGGGACGCTTCTTGCGCAGGCATGGGCTGTTCTGTCAGCGGACAGAAGAAACGACGTGGACGCTGGGGGCGAGCCTGAAACAGGGCAAGCAGATTGGCCATCAGCGGCGCTTCAAAGCGCCCCAGGCCTGGGGCCTGATTATCTTCCTGGGCGCACAGCAACCAGATATCGCCGCCCAGATGGGCTTCCAGAGTGAAGGTCAGTCCCTTACCTCTGGCGACTGCCGGTGCAGCTGGCGCTGGTTCCGACGTCTGGCTGGCTGCTTTCGGGGGCGGGCTCTGCGGGGCATCCTGAACCGGGGCCTCACTGACAACCGGGGCCGCTGTCTGCGGCTGGGCCGGCGCGGGAGCGTCCTGCGCTGGCGCTGATGATGCCGGCGCCACCGGCTGGTCCTCTTCGTCCTCCCAGTCCAGTAGCGGTGAAGCCGCCGCACCGGGCAGCGGCCCCCTGGCCACCCAGGGCGTCAGGCCCAGGGCTTTCAGATAATGTTGTCGCTGGGCTTCATTCATAAGGCGCTCCGCGCTGGTCCGACGTCCAACCAGAGACTCATACATCCGCCGCCTGCGGGTGGGCCCTTTCCAGGCCCGCCGCGAAATGATTCAGGGCATTCAGGTAGGCCTTGGCCGAGGCGGTGATGATATCCACATCGGCGCCGTGGCCGTTGACGATGCGGCCGCCTTTTTCCAGCCGTACCGTCACTTCACCCTGGCTGTCAGTACCGGCGGTGATGGCATTCACCGAGTACAGCTGCAGGATGCTGTGGCTTTCCGCCAGCATCTCGATGGCCTTGAAGGCCGCATCCACCGGCCCGGCACCCGTGGACGTCGCTTCCCGTTCCTGACCATCGATCAACAGAACGATACGCGCTTCCGGGGTTTCACCGGTGCGAGCGGTTGCTTCCAGCACTACCAGCTTGAAGCGTTCTTCCTCGGCGGCTTTCTTGGTGTCGCTGACCAGGGCCTGCAGGTCTTCATCGAACACTTCGTGTTTCTTGTCAGCCAGATCCTTGAAGCGCTGGAAGGCTTCGTTCATGGCCGCTTCCGAGGCAAAGGTGATGCCCAGCTCGTCCAGACGGGCGCGGAAGGCGGCGCGGCCGGAGTGCTTGCCCAGCACCATGCGGTTGGTGTGCCAGCCCACATCTTCGGCGGACATGATTTCGTAGGTCTCGCGATGCTTGAGCACCCCGTCCTGGTGAATGCCGGACTCATGGGCAAAGGCGTTGGCACCGACGATGGCCTTGTTGGGCTGCACCGGGAAGCCGGTGATCTGCGACACCATTTTCGAGGTGGGCACGATCTCTTTGGCATTGATGCCGGTGTCCACATTGAACAGGTCCTGGCGGGTGCGTACCGCCATGACAATCTCTTCCAGGGAGGCATTGCCGGCCCGTTCGCCCAGGCCGTTGATGGTGCATTCCACCTGCCGGGCACCGGCCTGTACCGCGGCCAGGGAGTTGGCCACCGCCAGACCCAGGTCGTTATGGCAGTGCACCGAGAACACTGCCTTGTCGGCATTGGGGATACGAGCCAGCAGCTGGGCAATGGTATGGCCATATTGTTCCGGAATGGCATAGCCCACGGTGTCGGGGATGTTGATGGTGGTGGCACCGGCGTCGATCACCGCCTCGATAATACGGCACAGGAAATCCAGCTCGGAACGGCCGGCATCCTCGCAGGAAAACTCCACATCACCCATGTGATTGCGGGCATGCTTCACCGCCGCCACCGCGTGTTCGACCACCTGATCCGGTTGCAGTCGCAGCTTGTGCTGCATATGAATCGGGCTGGTGGCGAGGAAGGTGTGAATTCGGCCGGATTCGGCACCGGCCAGGGCTTCCGCTGCCCGGTCGATATCCGACGCCTTGGCGCGGGCCAGAGAACAGATGGTGGATTCGCGCACCGTGTCGGCAATGGCCTTCACCGACAGGAAGTCCCCCTGGCTGGCGATGGCAAAACCGGCCTCGATCACATCCACCTTCATGCGCTCCAGAGCCTTGGCGATACGCAGCTTTTCGTCCTGATCCATGGTGGCACCGGGGCTCTGCTCACCATCGCGCAGGGTGGTATCGAAAATAATCAGGCGGTCTTTGCTCATCGTTATCTCTCTCTGGCGGGTGGCTAATCCAGCTCACCCTGCAGGAGCCATGCTCGTATGGCGATCATGGCTCCTACGGTGATTTGTCGTTGTGGTATCCCGGAATTCTACACCAGTCGCAGGGTGCGCAGCACGGCTTCACGCAGGGCCTCACCGGCCTCTCGCCCGGCGACCCCCTCGGCCAGCCGGATCTTTTTGCCATCCAGCTCGGCGATCAGCGTCATGTACTCGGTCTGGCGACCATTGCTGGTGCTGCTCATGCCGGTCTTCAGCACCACTTGCTCTGCCCGCAACAACTGGCCCTTGCGGGTGAACAGCGGGACGCCCAGCCAGCGACGCAGGCTGCGCACTTCGCCGCCGCGAATCCATACGTCCAGCCCCCGCCCGAGAGTAAACAACGTACTGCCGACAATGGCATAACCGATCAGCCCGAAAATGCTGCCCATGAAGTACAGCATGAAACCTTCGCTGGCGGCGGCGATAAACAGCCCGGTGCCGACAGCGGCGAAGATGCCACCAAACACCAGTAGCGCCAGCTTCATACCCAGGTGGCGACCCGGGCGGCTTTCCAGATGCAGGCCCTGGCCGGTCTGCGCCACCCGGATCTGCTCATTGGCAGATTCCAGCGCCTCCACCTGCCGCTCACGCTGGTCGGCCATGACATGGGACTCCGGCAGACGGAAACGACTGTCGCCCTCTCCGGCCACCACCGGGATATCCCAGCTTCGTTTCAGCTTGCGGCCGTCCACCACGCCCTCCAGCTCGACCCGCCAGCAGATATAATTGCGGCCGCTACCGGAGGACGGCGGCTGCTCCGCCGGCACATCGAAACAGAACAGGATATCGCTGCCCTGCTGGGTAGGCTGGCACAAGGCACGCTGGTCGGTCTGCCAGAGGATGTCTTCCACGGTCTTGCGGTCCTTGCCGCTACCGCTCTCCCGGCCACGGATGCAGCTCAGCCACACCTCCATATCCGTGTCACGGGACAACGCCTTGCCCAGGCGGATGGAGCCCCCTACCTGGCCACCGGCATGGCCCGGTTCCGGGTCCAGTTCCAGCGGGGTGGGACCGAAAAACTGATAGTTGCGGCGCATTTTCCAGCCTGCATAAGCAATGCCGGCGCCCACGGCAGGAAACAGCAGCACCATCAGAATCGCATAGTCACCGCGGCTGACCTTGTCCCAGACCGCCAGATAGGCCGGCGATGGCAGCAGGATGAAGATGGCGCCGAAGCCCACCAGAAACCAGTGGCCGGATTTTTCCTTGCTGTGGTACTGGCCGCCTTCCGCCAAGTCTGCCTTGCCCTTGCTGCCCCGGTTGAACAGGAACATCAAACCGCCCCCCACCAGTGCAAAGACGCCGCCGAAGGCCAGGCCAAACACCAACGATCCCCAGCGCAGAGTGCGATCCAGAAAAGCCTCGGACGGATTCGCCGGGTTGACCCAGGCCATGACGGTTCGCCCTCGGGAGCGAGCGGACTCCAATCGGCTGGCCAGACGCTGCCAGTAATCGTCGAAATTATCGCTGCCGCCGTACTGGCTCACCGTATGGCTGGAATAGTTGCGCCCGTTATAGTCATAACGGTAGTGAGCGCTGACACTGTAGGTGGTGGAGCCGTCGGAATAACTGCGATTAAGCGTACTGCTAAGCACTGTGGCCGGCACCCTGTCCCAGCTCCCGGACTGCCAGTATTGAAAGGCGGGCTTGAGCCCCACAAAGAACATCACCGCCAAGCCTGCCACCAGGAAAACCCCGGGAAACAGGATAGTCATGCACCCTGATGCCTTATTGTCTTTCTGTGTTTCCTGTTCTGCGTTTTCGGCCGTATTCGACACCCGTTATTCCCCCAAACAACAATACTCCGGCCAGGGCACCGTACAGGTGGGCATTCACATAGACCCGCCCGGCGATCCAGCTACGGAGATATTCCACGTCATAGCCAGCCTGCTGCTCACTGACAATTCGCCCGGCGATCACCAACAACACCAGTGAATGCAGCCAGGGATTCCCCCGCCAGCCCTGCAGCAGGCAATAGACCAGCAAGCCATGGAGGATACCGGACAGCCCCACATAGTGCTGCAAACCGGTATCCAGAAAATACAGCGCCAGCCCAGTAGCCACCCCACAAAACAGCAACCAGCTCCAGAAACGCACCCGATCCAGCAGGTCCGTGAAGAAATAGCCGCATAGCACCAGGCCGGCCAGATTGAGCAGCATGTGCCAGTGATTGAGATGCACCAGATGGCAGGTAAACAACCGCCAGACCTGCCCCTGTTCGATGGCCGCTCGATCAAACCCCAGCCAGGGATTCACCCAGCCGTGAGCCAGCCCCAGCACGACCATGGTGGCCACCACCAGGGCGAAGTGCGGGCGGAGTTTTTTGTCTCTGGGTTGCATGGAGTTACCGGCTGACATTGAAAGGGTATTAAGCCACAAGCTGCAAGCTGCAAGCTACAAGGCGCGGGAGGGATTGTACCGATATTGGCAGACAGTGCCCGCGCTCCCAAGTCAGCGGCGCGGCGCCTGCGTTAGCGGTTTGGCAGGGACAGCAAGTCGCGTTGCAGCTTGTGGCTTGAAGCTTGTCGCTGCCTGTAAAAAAGAAAACCCCGCCTTGTGCGGGGTTTTCTTTGGAGCGTGTTACGAGCCCATGATTTACATCATGCCGCCCATACCGCCCATTCCACCCATGCCGCCCATATCCGGGGCGCCACCGCCGTTTTCTTCCGGCTTGTCCGCCACCATGGCTTCGGTGGTGATCATCAGGCCGGCGATGGAGGCCGCTGCCTGCAGCGCGGAACGGGTTACCTTGGCAGGATCCAGGATACCCATTTCCAGCATGTCACCATATTCACCGGTGGCAGCGTTGTAACCGTAGTTACCTTTGCCGTTGCGCACTTCCTGTACGATCACGGACGCTTCAGCACCAGCGTTGTAGGCGATCTGACGCAGGGGCATTTCCAGCGCGCGGAACGTCAGGGCAATACCGGCGTTCTGCTCGTCGTTGTCACCCTTGATGACACCCACGTTAGCCAGAGCGCGTACCAGCGCCACACCGCCGCCAGGTACCACACCTTCTTCTACCGCAGCGCGGGTCGCATGCAGGGCATCGTCCACACGGGCTTTCTTCTCTTTCATTTCAATCTCGGTGGCAGCACCGATCTTGATAACGGCAACACCGCCGGCCAGCTTGGCCACGCGCTCTTGCAGTTTTTCCTTGTCGTAGTCAGAGGAAGAATTCTCGATTTCCTTGCGGATCTGCTCCACGCGGGAATCGATATCGACCTGCTGGCCAGCGCCATCAACAATGGTGGTGTTTTCCTTGTCGATGTTCACTTTCTTGGCAGTACCCAGATCTTCCAGGGAGGCGTTTTCCAGGCTCAGGCCCACTTCTTCGCTGATCACGGTACCGCCGGTGAGGATGGCGATGTCCTGCAGCATGGCCTTGCGGCGGTCACCAAAGCCCGGTGCTTTCACGGCGGCACACTTGATGATGCCGCGCATGTTGTTCACTACCAGGGTAGCCAGCGCTTCGCCTTCGATATCTTCGGCGATGATCAGCAGCGGCTTGCCTGCTTTAGCCACGTTTTCCAGGGCCGGCAGCAGCTCGCGGATGTTGGAGATCTTCTTGTCCACCAGCAGGATGTAGGGGTCTTCCAGCTCGACCTGCATCTTTTCCTGGTTGTTGATGAAGTAGGGGCTCAGGTAACCGCGGTCAAACTGCATGCCCTCAACCACGTCCAGCTCGTTCTGCAGGGACTGGCCTTCTTCAACGGTGATAACACCTTCCTGACCCACTTTTTCCATGGCCTGGGCGATGATTTCACCGACGGATTTGTCGGCGTTGGCGGAGATGGTACCCACCTGCTCGATGCTCTTAGTGTTGTCACACGGGGTGGACAGCTTCTTCAGCTCTTCCACCACGGCCGCCACGGCCTGGTCGATGCCGCGCTTCAGGTCCATGGGGTTCATGCCGGCGGTGACAGACTTGAGGCCTTCGTTAACGAATGCCTGAGCCAGCACGGTGGCGGTGGTGGTGCCGTCACCGGCTTCGTCGTTGGCCTTGGACGCCACTTCTTTCACCATCTGGGCACCCATGTTTTCGAACTTGTCTTCCAGTTCGATTTCACGGGCCACGGAGACGCCATCCTTGGTGATGGACGGTGCACCGAAGGATTTTTCCAGCACCACGTTACGGCCTTTCGGGCCCAGCGTTACCTTGACGGCGTCGGCCAGGATGTTAACGCCTTTGGCCATACGTTGACGGGCTTCGTCGCGGAACAGAATTTCTTTCGCCATTGTTCTTTACCTCTGCAAATCTTTACCCCGGAATGGGGTGAATGCCCTTGCGGGCGTTCATGTTCTTGCTCTTGGCCTGCGGCATTCAGCCTTCAGCGTTTAGCCTTCAACCACGGCCAGAATTTCGGCTTCGCTCATGATCAGCAATTCTTCGCCGTCCACCTTCACGGTGTTACCGGCGTACTGACCGAAGATCACCTTGTCACCGGCTTTGACGTCCAGCGGACGTACATCACCGCTATCGGTGATTTTGCCGTTACCCACCGCGATCACTTCGCCGCGGGACGGCTTCTCGGCAGCGGAACCGGGCAGCACAATACCGCCGGCAGTCTTGGTTTCTTCCTCTTCACGGCGAACCAGCACGCGATCATGCAAAGGACGGATGCTCATTTTTCCTTAAACTCCCAGTTAGTTCAGTTGACACCCGAGCCTCCTCCCCGATGGGATGAGCTCGACAGTCGCAATTAGCACTCTAATGAGTCGAGTGCTAATCATAGTAATGATGCCAGAGCAGTCAATAGGGAAAGTGACCTTTGAAAGCGCCTGTCCCGCGACCGCCCGCAGGACACAGCAGTGGGGCCGCAGCGCCAGGTTTCAAGGGGTGAGAAGAAAAATCCTTTGCCGGGAGGGGCAACCCGAGAGTGTCGTTTGCCGTTTTTGTGAGTCACTGAGCAATCCGGTCATTGGCCAGGCAGGGTCAGCCCACCATAATCCGGGCCATCGTGAACCGACATTGCAAGGAATCACCATGGATCTGAACCAGAAAGTGGTTGTTGTTACCGGGGCTGGTCGAGGCCTGGGCCGGGGTATTGCCACCTACTTTGCCGGCAAGGGCGCCCGCCTGGCCTGCGTGGACCTGAGCCAGGAAGACCTGGACGCCACCGTCGCCGCCTGTGAAGCCGCTGGCGGTGAAGCACGTGCCTATCTGGCCAACGTGGCTAAAGAAGAGGAAGTGGAAAAGCTGTTCAGTGACGTGGTGGCGGACTTCGGCAGCCTGCACGGCGTGGTCAATAACGCCGGCATCACCCGCGATGGCCTGCTGGTGAAGGCCAAGGACGGCGAGGTAGTCAGCAAGATGAGCCTGCAACAATGGCAGGCGGTGATCGACGTGAACCTGACCGGCGTGTTTTTGTGTGGCCGCGAAGCGGCGGCAAAAATGCTGGAACTGGGGGTCGAGGAAGGGGTAATCGTCAACATTTCTTCCCTGGCCCGCCAGGGCAGCTTCGGGCAGAGCAACTACGCCGCCGCCAAGACCGGGGTGGTTGCCCTGGCCGAGGTGTGGGCCAAAGAGCTGGCTCGCTACAACATCCGCACCGGCGCGGTGGCTCCCGGCACCATCAACACCGACATGCTCGCCGCCATGAAGCCGGAAGCCCGCGAGCGCCTGATCCAGGCCGTGCCTCTGCGTCGCCTGGGCGAAGCGGAACACATCGCCCGTTCCGTGGCCTTCATCTTCGAGACCGATTACTTCACCGGTCGCTGTATCGATATGGATGGCGGGCTGCGCTGAGCTGCAAGCTGCAAGCTGCAAGCTGCAAGCTGCAAGCTGCAAGCTGCAAGCTGCAAGCCAGCATGGTGTGCTGGCCACAAAAAAGGGCACGCCTTCGGGCCTGCCCTTTTTTGTTTTTCATGTTTTCCTTGTAGCTCGAAGCTTGTGGCTTGAAGCTGATCCCCATGGATCCTTCTTTCCGAGACGCCGTCTACCAGATCGTTGCCGCCATCCCGCCCGGGGCGGTGAGCAGCTATGGTGCCGTGGCGCGACAGGCCGGGTTTCCCCGCCATGCCCGTTTTGTGGGCCGGCTAATGAGCCAGTTACCGAAGGACACCCGCCTGCCCTGGCATCGGGTATTACGCGGGGACGGCAGGATTGCTCTGGCGGGCACGCCAGCCGGGGAGGTGCAGATTCAGCGGCTGCTCGACGACAACGTCACCGTGCTGGGTGACCGGGTACCCAAACAGCACTTTCTTCACTGGTAACGCCCCTTCTCCAGCCCCCTGAACCACAACTGGCATGCTCGGGCATTCAGGTTGGCTTGATCTACCGAGGGACAGGCAACAGCCTGCCACCCACGTGCGCCCGCGGCAGGCACTCAACCCACATCGCTCGCTGCGGACAAAGTGTCTATGATACGTCTTTCGCCAATCGGCAATACCCGCTAAGAGACCTATGCCCCCACAATCGACCAACTGGCAGCAATCCCTGAAAGCCTTCCTGCACCCCCGTGTAGTGACCATGTTCTTTTACGGGTTTTCTGCAGGCATCCCTCTACTGCTGATCTTCTCCTCCCTGTCTCTGTGGTTGCGCGAGGCGGGTGTGGAGCGCTCCACGGTCACCTACTTCAGCTGGGCGGCACTGGCCTATTCGTTCAAGTTTCTCTGGGCGCCACTGATTGATCGTTTGCCCATTCCCGCCCTGACACGCTGGCTGGGCAGGCGGCGGGCCTGGCTGCTTGTCGCGCAGCTCACTGTGGCCGCCTCCATCTTCAGCATTTCCCTGGTCGATCCGAGCCAGCCTGGAGCACTCAACCTGATGGCCTTTGCGGTGGTCATGCTCGGCTTTACCGCCGCCACCCAGGATATCGTCATCGATGCCTACCGTATTGAATCTGCGGGAGTGGAATTACAGGCACTCATGTCCTCCTCTTACATCGCCGGTTACCGGATAGGCATGCTTTCCTCCGGGGCAGGCTCGCTGGTATTGGCAAGCTGGCTGGGCTCCACCAGCGACGCCTACAGCTACCCCGCCTGGCAAACCACCTATGCCCTCATGGCACTCACCATGCTGGTTGGCGCCATCACCACCCTGATCATTCGCGAACCGGACAACCCTCGCCCCTCCGCCCATCAGTACACCAGCGGGCAGTATCTGAAGTTTCTGGCGATCTTCGTGGCAGGCATCACGGCCTTCGTGACGGTGTATATCCTGACTGCCGATTCGGCAGGCACGCTCCGGCAAACGCTCACGGAGATTGTTGAGAACAGCGCCCTGTCCGGCCTGGTGGTGGAAAGCCTGCGGCTCGCGTTGGCGATTACCATTGTTGCCGCCTTGATCAAGGCGCTCTCATTGACCCCGCTGTATGACAGGCAGCTGGTTCGGGAAAGTTATCTGGACCCGGTGAAGGACTTTTTCCAGCGCTACGGCAGCCGGCTCGCCTTGCTGTTGCTGGTTTTCGTGGGTTTTTACCGCATCTCGGATATTGTGCTCGGCGTCATTTCCAACGTCTTTTTCGAGGACATCGGTTTCACCAAGAACGAGATTGCCGGGGTGGTCAAAACCTTCGGTCTGTTCATGACCATTGCCGGCGGCTTCCTGGGTGGGCTGCTGGCCATGCGTCACGGCGTGATCCGGGTGCTTTATCTGGGCGCCTTTCTGACCGTAGCGACCAACCTGCTGTTCCTGTGGCTGGCCTATGCGGGCCATGACATCCGCATCCTCTACGCAGTGATCTCCGCCGACAATCTGACCGCTGGTCTCGCCAGTGCCGCCTTTGTAGCCTTCCTCTCGCAGCTCACCAATGTCTCCTTCACCGCCGTCCAGTACGCCATCTTCAGCTCGCTGATGACCCTGCTACCCAAGACCATTGGCGGCTACTCGGGCAGCATGGTGGATAATCTGGGCTACCCCGGATTTTTCCTGTTGGCCAGCTTGATGGGCGTACCGGTGTTGGGGCTGATCTATCTGATCCAGCGCCACGAGGCCTTTAGGCACTGAGACCCGCTCATTCACCGAAACAGGCTCGCCGTATACTTTTCAATCAATTCACAAACCGGCTATAGTGGTAACTTACAAAAAACAACAATAAGAACACACGGATGAGTCACTCGGAACTCGATATTCTGGTCGTGGACGATGCCCGCTTCTCGGCGGCGGTGGTCAATCGCACCCTCGCCTCTGCCGGCTACACCCGCATTCGCCACGCCCACAGCGCCCACGACGCCCTGGGTCAACTGACCGAGCAACCCGCCGATCTGGTGGTGGCAGACTGGCTGATGCCCGGCATGGACGGCCTGGAGCTGACCCGCCGCATTCGTCAAAGCGACGAAGCCAGCAATCGCTATACCTACGTGCTGCTTCTCACCGCCCGCGAGGGGGTGGATGCCCTGCAACAGGCGTTTGATCAGGGCGTGGACGATTTTGTGTCCAAATCCGCCATGACCGAGCAACTGCATCACCGGGTCATGGCCGCAGACCGGATCATCCAGCGCCACAACCGGATACAGACCGACTACCAGCGCATGCTGACCGTGAACCGTCAGCTCAAACGCCACGCCCTGATCGATCCGCTTACCGGTTTCGGCAATCGCCAGGATGCCCTGCGTGCGTTGCAGAATACCCTCAAGCAAGCGGAAAAACGGGGCGGCGCCGCCTGCCTGCTGATGCTGCGCCTGGAGGACTTCGAGGCACTACGTGCCCAGCGCGGCGACAAGGTGATACAACAAGGTGTGCTGGCGTTCAGCCGGCGCCTGCGCCAGTCGGTGCGCCCCATGGATCACCTGTGCCGATTACAGACCGACCAGTTTGCCCTTATCACCTGGCAACCCCACATAGACCACTGCGACCCCACCGGTTTCCGACGCCTCTACGAAAGCCTCAACCACCGGGCCTACCAGACCGCCGCCGGCTTCCTGAGTCTGCAGGTAAGCATGGCAATCGCCGCCTCTGAAGGCACTAGCCATGCGGAGCAGATGTTCGAGCAGGCTCTGGCCGAGCTGGATCAGTCCTTTAGCGAACGGCGCATTGTGTCAGCCACCGCCAATGTGTGACCGGTAACACCGAACTCCTCCGATCTCCCTTGCCATCCCACCCTACCGTAGGAGCGTCGCTGGCGGCGCGATAGCCCAGTCCAGTTGCGAGTTACGAGGAGTGAAAACCAGGCTTCTCAGCTCCTGGGTTTTGACTTTCGAAACTCGCTTCTCGCAACTCGACACTGACACCGTCCATCATTGCTACGCGCCGACAAGAATATCCCGTCAACGCTGTGCTCACTGTGCCCTCATGTGGTAAAAATCAGTTCTTTGCCTTTGGACAACATGCCACACACTCCCCCCCACTGGTTTCTGCTGGGCGCCGGCAATATGGGCACGCTGGCGGCCTGGTATCTAACGCGGGCCGGGCACCACGTTACCGTGGTTCGCAGCGGGTCCCTGTCGCCGCTGGAAAAAACGCTCTGGCTGCCGGACGGACGCCAGCAAGCGTTATCGTTACCCGTGCTGACTCCCTCTGCTCTCCCCGACCGCATCGGTCATTTACTGGTGGCGATCAAAACGCCCTATACCCGCCAGGCAATGGCACCGCTGATGCAACGCCTTGATACCCAGACTCAGGTGCTGCGTTTTCAGAATGGCCTGGGAGCTCTGGATGGCCTGTTACCGCCGGGCTGTAACCCGCTGGAAGCTGTCACCACCAGTGCCGTCAAAGGCCAGCACCCGGACCACACGGTAGTGGCAGAAAATGCCACCTGGCTCGGAGGCAGCAACGCCCCACCTGCCTGGTTTGCCGCACTGACCGAACACTGGCCCGACCTGCACTGGGAGGACGACATCCGCCCGCGCCAGTGGCACAAACTGGTGGCGAATGCAGTGATCAATCCGCTGACCGCTCTTTATGATGTTCCCAATGGCCGTATTAACGACGACCCGGCCTTGCGCGAACAGGCCACACAGCTTTGCGAAGAAGCGGATCAGGTGCTGCAACAACTGGACCCGGCGTGGCCCGGACACTCCCTGGACAATGTGCTAAGCGTGGCCCGGGCCACCGCCGGCAACACTTCTTCCATGCGCGCTGACCGGCAACGGGGGGCACAGACGGAAATCGATGCCATCAATGGCTGGCTGGTGACGCAGGCGGACCGGCTGGGGCTGGCGATTCCCGCCAACCGGAAGATAGTTACGGCACTGGCGGTGCGATAAAGCAGTTGCGAGATACGAGTAGCGAGTAGCGAAAACCAAGCTTTCCCTGGCTCATGGTTTTGCTCTTCGAAACTCGCTTCTCGCAACTCGCAACTGAATCATTCCCGTCACCAACCCTTTATGAGTATCCAGGCCGCAGCGGCTTTTACCCTTCAGCACTGGAATTAAATGCCGTTTTTCGCCATCGTAGCGGGCACTAATCTGGATTCGTGGAACCTCCATGCACAGTCGCATTTTTCTGGCCGTTGGCCTGATCGCCACCAGTGGCCTAACCCTGGCCAATAACGAAATCAAGGCAGTGAAAGTCAGTGGCGCCAGCCACCCCAGCCTGGCCGGGGAGCTACCCACCGGCACCCTGACCCTGGATCGGGAGACCCTGGCGAGCATGCCCGCCAGCAACCTGACAGAAGTGCTGGATACTGTGGGGGGGCTGCAGGCCAGCCAGCTCTATGGCACTAACGGCAGTGAGGCGAGCCTGGACCTGTTGGGCTTCGGCGCCGGCGCCAACCAGAACACCCTGATCCTGCTCAATGGTCGCCACCTCTCGAATATCGATCTGGCCAGCCCCTTTCTCAGCGGGATTCCGCTGGCCGCCATTGAACGTATCGAAATTCTTCCCGGTGCGGGCGCGGCGCTGTACGGCAATGGTGCCGTGGGCGGGGTGGTCAATATCGTCACCCGTCGCCGCTATGACAACAGCGCCGGGCTGGAAGTGAACGGCGGCAGCTACGGCACCCTGGGCGGCAGCGGCTACGCCACCGGCCATCAGGGCAGCCTGAGTGGCGCAGTGGCCATGAGCACCCAGGACAGCGACGGCTATCGGGACAATAACGAGGTACGTAACCACAGCGCTTTTGCCGATGTGCGTTATCAACAGGACGGCATTGAGGCTTATTTCACCGCCAACGGCGAAGAACAGGAGCTAGGCCTGCCCGGCGGTCGTACCGACGCGCAATTTCGCAACGACCCGCAGGGTACCGACACGCCCTTCGACGATGCCGAACAGGACAACTACTGGCTGATGCCAGGGCTGCGCATCGCCCTGCGCGGCAACACCGCGCTCACCCTGGAAGCCAGCAAACGTCGTCAGGAACAGACCTTTGCGTTTGTTTCCAGCGGCAGCTTCGGTGAAACCGTAGTGGAGAGCTACAGCGCCACCCCCAAACTGGAAGGCCAACACACCACCGGTAGCGCGGTGCACAACTGGACCCTGGGCCTGGATCTGCACGAATACGATTACGACAGCCAAACCAGTTTCGGCAACCGGGAGCTGGAGCAAAGCCAGCGGGCCTGGTATCTGCACAACCTGGTCAGCCTGACGCCGGAGCTGTCTCTCAGCGCCGGTGCCCGCAAACTGGAAAGCACCCTCAGTGGCGAAGGGGAAGACAAGGAGCAGGACGGGGAAATGTACGAAGGCGGAATCCGCTATACCTTCACCGGTAACCTGGCCCTGTTCGCTGGCGCTCAGCGCAGCGTGCGTATTGCCAACGTGGATGAACTGAGCCCCTTCAATCCCCCCATTGATCCACAGACCGGCAAGGGCTACACCGCCGGGGCCAGTTGGTCCCAGGGTCGCCAGCATTCCACCCTGACCTTCTGGCGAGCCGAGATCGACAACGAAATCGTCTTCGATCCAACCGCCGGCGCCTTTGGCACCAACCGCAATCTGGAAGACCGCACCGTGCACAAGGGCGTCAGCATCAATTCCCGCTTCCGGCTGGACAAGAGCCTGATGCTGACCATTAACGCCAGCGCCCAGCAGGCCCGTTTCGACGGCGGCCCTTTCGATCGCAACGACGTGCCGCTGGTGCCGGAACATACCCTGCAACTGATCGCCGACTGGCAGGCCCTGTCCTGGCTGTCCACCCAGATCAGCCACCGCTATGTGGGGGACCGCCGCTTTGACGGCGACCTGGACAACCGCTTCCGCAAACTGGACCACTACCGCACCACGGACCTGCAACTGACTGCCCGTTACCGGGCCGTTTATCTCAAGGCAGGCGTCTACAATCTGGAAGACCATCAGGTGGTGGACTACGGCAACTTCAGCAACACCACCAACACGGCAACGCTGTACTCATTACCGGAACGCCACTACCGCGCCGCGTTTGGTGTGGAGTTCTAACACCATTGCCACAGAACCGTTGGAGCCTTGCTGGCAAGGCTCCAACGGGAAAAGTGCAATACACGCCCCAGCAGGAGCCACCATGAGCGACAAGGAAAAAACCCGCATCAACCGGGTGATCACCCGCACCGGCGACCGCGGTGATACCGGCCTGGCTGATGGCAGCCGGGTCAGTAAGTGGCACCCACGCATTCAGGTATTGGGAGAACTGGACGAACTGAATAGCGGCCTGGGCGTACTGCGCGCCCGGTCACTGGGAGCGGACCTGGATACCGTGCTCGGCCTGGCCCAGCAATTGCTGTTCGATATCGGCGGCGAGCTGGCCATACCCGGTCACCGCGTGATCGACGACCACGACCTGGTGGAGCTGGAATCCCGGGCGGATACCTTCAATGCCGAATTGCCACCATTGAAGGAGTTCGTGCTGCCCGGCGGCCACCCGGACGCCGCCTGGTGTCATCATTGTCGCACTGTGGCCCGGCGCACCGAGCGCCACTTCGTGGCCCTGCAGGAAGCCGATGAAGACGCCGTCAACCCGGTCAGCCTGGCCCTGGTCAACCGACTCTCCGATTTGCTGTTCGTGATGGCCCGGGTGATCAACCTGCGTCAGGAGTCGCCGGAAGTACTTTGGGAGCCGAAAGCGGAAAGAGGCTGATCTCCTGAAAAGCCAATTTTTACCACAGAGGGCGCAGAGTTCACTGAGGGAAAAGCCCTTTTTCAGGAGCGTAGCGGCGCAACAATCGTAAGGGGGATCGTACCCGCCAACCGCTAAATTGGTGCAGTTCGCTTAGGCTCAGTGCACCCTACGTCATCCGTTAGTCTGTGCCGGTTGCTGGGGCCTGGCAGGTGTTTTTGTGGGAAGCGATGCTGGCATCGCGAAAACGCCCGCACTGCCAACCGCTTCGCGATGCAAGCATCGCTTCCCACAAGGGCTTTTCATCCAACGTCAGGCGTCCCGCATTCCATCCCCATTGTGAAAACATTGTGCAACTCTGCTGCAGGGGCGCGGGCTCGGGCTACACTGGTGGCCCGGACCGACGACTTTTCGCCATGGGCATTCGCAACAAACTCTTTGTCATTTTCCTGTCCACCTTCCTGGTGCTTACCCTGGCGGCCAGCGGTTTCTATTACCTGTCGTTCCTGCGCAGTCTGGAAACCTATCTGGATGAACGCCAGCAAGCCCAGGTAGAACGGCTGGCGGATCACCTCGGCCTGCTCTATCAGCAGCGCGGTGGCTGGCAATTCCTGATGGATGACCCCCGTCAGCTCAAACGCCTCTACCGACTGGCCGGGGACCGGGATGACGAGCGTGACAGCCGCGGCGACCACCGTCACCTGCAACTGCTGAATGCTCAGAAGCAACGTCTGTTCGGCCCCCCTGCGCCGCGAAAATTCCGCTCGGAAATTCCGGTCCGCAGTGGCAACACAACGGTGGGTTACCTGACTTACCCGGATCAGGAAGCCATCCGCGACAAGCTGGACCAGCGTTTCATGGGCCGCCAGCTTCGTTTCATAGGCTGGATGCTGTTTGTGGGTGTGGGGTTGTCGCTGCTGGTGTCCTGGCTGCTGGCTCGCCATCTGGTGGCACCGATTCTTGCCCTGTCCAACCATACCCGCGACCTGCAGGAAGGCCACTACAGCGCCCGCCTGGAAACCCGCCGCCGGGACGAACTGGGCACCCTCACCGAACAGGTCAATCAGCTGGCCCAGCGGCTGGACCAGGGCCAGCAGGCTCGCCAGCGCTGGTTCTCGGATATCGCCCACGAACTGCGCACCCCGGTGGCAATTCTGCAGGGCGAGCTGGAAGCCATCAGCGATGGCATTCGCCCCTTGAGCCCCGAGTTCATCAAATCCCTCGAAGGGGAAGTCGCCCAGCTCACCCACCTGATCAACGACCTGCACGACCTGGCGCTGGCTGATGGCGGCAATCTGCGTTATCAGTTCCACCGGGACGATCTGGCGGATTTGCTGGGCGAAGTGATCGACAGCTACCGCAACAGTTTTTCCCAACAAGCCATCACCCTGGAGAGTGATCTTCCCGAGCGGGCCGATGTGGATATGGACCCGGTGCGCATTCGGCAGCTGCTGGACAACCTGCTGCAGAACTCCCTGAAGTACACCGCCAATGGCGGCAGCCTGCGCATTACGCTGACACACCCTGCCGATCACTGGGAACTGCTACTGGAAGACAGTGCCCCAGGCGTACCCGACGAGGCTCTGCCCCGCCTGTTCGATCATCTCTACCGGGTGGAAAGCTCACGCAATCGCCGCACCGGCGGCACCGGCCTGGGGCTGGCTATTTGCCAGCGTATTGTGCAAGCCCATGGCGGCACCATCGGCGCGGAGCACAGCCCTCTGGGTGGCGTGCGCATCCGTATCACCTTGCCGGGAGAGGCCTCATGAGTCACATCCTGATCGTGGAAGACGAGCCACGCCTGTCACAACTGATGGCGGACTATCTCCAGCATGCTCACTTCGATACCGAACAGACCGACAGCGCCCGGACCGCCATGGCGCTGGCAAAAAAGCAAAGCTTCCAGGCTATCCTGCTGGACTTGATGCTACCGGACGGCGACGGCATGGAAGTGTGCAAGGCTATCCGCCAGCACAGCCAGGTGCCGATCCTGATGGTCACCGCCCGAGTGGATGAAGTGGATCGCCTGCTGGGGCTGGAACTGGGCGCTGACGACTATATCTGCAAGCCCTTCAGCCCCCGGGAAGTGGTGGCCCGGGTCAAGGCGGTACTGCGCCGGGCCAATCCGCCATCGGATAACACCGGCCCCACCCTGATCCTGGATAAAGAGCGCTATGAAGCGGTCATGGGCAAACAGCGTGTCGCTCTCACTGCCATCGAGTTCGCCCTGCTCGCCACACTGTCCCGCCACCCCGGCCGCATCTGGTCCCGGGACCAGTTAATGGATGAAATCTATCAGGACCACCGGGTGGTCTCCGACCGCACCATCGACAGCCACATCCGCAAACTGCGCCGCAAGCTCAGCGACGGGGATGACCAATCCCATGACTGGATCGGCAGTGTTTATGGTGTGGGGTATCGGTTGGAGCAGCCTTAGAGCAGCTTCTAGCTTCTAGCTTCTAGCTTCTAGCTTCTAGCTTCTAGCTTCTAGCTTCTAGCTTCTAGCTATCAGTATGCGAGAGGACGGCAAATAGCCGTCAAGCATCCTCTTTCTTTTGTGTCATCTTTTTCTAGCAGCTCGAAGCTAGTAGCTGGTAACCGCTTCTTCCTTATTTCCTGCATATTCCTTGCACTCTTTCTTCCCATACTGCGCTCATACATTCACAGGGACTCACTGAGTCACAAGGAGAGCACCATGAAAAAACTGGCTATCGTTGCCCTGGCTATCTTTACCACTTCCGCTTTTGCCTATGGTCCCGGTCATAAAGGCGGGGAGCATATGGTGGAGCGTCTGGAAAAGAAACTGGCACTGAGCGAAGAGCAAAGCACCCAGCTTGAGATTATCTTTCAGGAACAGGGCGAGAAAATGAAAGCCCTGCATGAAGAAACCCAGGACAAAATGAATGCCGTACTGACACCGCAGCAACAGGAAAAACTGGCTGACATGAAGGAAAAGCGCAAGGAGCGCTGGGAAGAGCGCAAGGAAAAGTGGCAAGAAAAGAAAGGCAAGCGCGAGGAGTAACTCACACAAACGTCTTGTCCCGCCACACAAAAAAGCCGGCATGAATGCCGGCTTTTTTTGTGTGGCTACGCACCCCGGTCCTACAGCAACGCTCGCCGCATATCCGTCAGCAACTGACTCAGGTAGGTGGTAAACCGTGCCGCATCAGCACCATCAATCACCCGGTGATCATAGGACAGGCTCAACGGCAGCATCAGCCGGGGCTGAAACTGCTCACCGTCCCAGACCGGCTGCATGTCGGAGCGGCTGACCCCGAGGATGGCAACCTCCGGCCAGTTCACGATGGGCGTAAAGGCGGTGCCTCCAATTCCTCCCAGCGAGGAAATACTGAAAGTCCCGCCCTTCATGTCTGCCGGTGTCAGTTTACGATTGCGGGCCTTTTCTGCCAGCTCGCCCATTTCAAGGGCAATGGCTTTCAGGCCTTTCTTGTCCGCATCCTTGATCACCGGCACCACCAGACCATTGGGGGTATCCACGGCAATGCCGATGTTGATGTAGTGTTTCTGAATCAGGGCTTCGCCACTGTTTTCCAGAGAGCTATTGAAACGCGGGAACTCCTGCAGTGCCCGTGCACAGGCGCTGACCAGGAACGCCAGCATGGTCAGCTTGACGCCTTCTTTCTCCAGCCCCTTGTTCTGTTGTTTGCGGAAGGCTTCCAGCTCGGTTATATCCGCCATCTCGTGCTGAGTAACATGGGGAATGGTCAGCCAGGAGCGGGTCAGGTTCTGGGCGGACACCTTACGCAGCTTGTTGAGCTCCAACCGTTCGACCTCACCGAACTGGCTGAAATCAATCTCTGGCAGCTCCACCGCCAGGCCACCCCCGGAGGCCGCCGGCGCACCTTCAAGGCGCTTTTTCACCCAGGCATGCACGTCTTCCTTGAGGATACGATCCTTGGGCCCGGTGCCGTTGACCTGGGCCAGATCCACGCCCATTTCCCGGGCCAGCTTGCGAACCGCCGGGCCCGCGTGCACGGATTTCGAAGGGGAGCCGGCATCTGCCGCTGACGGCTGAGACGTTGCCGGAGCCGATTTGTGCTCTGTGGCGGGCTGATCCGATGTCGATGGGGCCGCTGGTTTTGACTCTGGTTTGTCTTCTGCCTCGGCTTTCTTGTCCGCTGCCGGCTTGCCGCCGGAGACTGCCATGGTCAGCAGCGCATCACCGGTGCCCACCTTGTCTCCTACCTTCACGGCCACGGATTCCACCTTGCCGGCGAAGGGTGCAGGAATCTCCAGGGAGGCCTTGTCCGATTCCACCACCACGATGACCTGCTCCTGCTCGAGCTCATCACCCACGGCCACATTTACTTCAATGATTTCGGCGGAATCAATGTCCCCCAGGTCCGGTACGGTAACGCTTTCACTGCCACCGCTTTCCTGCGCTTGCGACGCCTCGGACTCATCCGCTTCCTGCGACTTTGACGTTGTACCCGGCTTTTCCTCAGAGGCTTTCGACGCTTCACTGGCCGCCCCGGATTCCGGCGAAGACTCCTCTTCCGACTCGCCTTCGGCCTCCACTTCCATCAGTTCATCGCCTTCCTTGACCCGATCACCGGCCTTGACGCCAATAGCAGTGATCTTGCCACCCTGCGGCGCGGGGACCTCCACGGTGGCCTTGTCGGATTCCAGAACAATAATGGTGTCTTCGGCGGCAATGGTGTCGCCGACTTTCACGCTGATCTCGATGACGTCAACAGGATCACTGCTGCCCACATCGGGAACACGAATCATGCTCTTACTCACACCGGTCTCCTTTTGTGAGATCACGCTGGGGTGCGATCAATGCATCACCGGATAGGGTTTATCCGTATCGATGCCGTATTTTTCGATGGCTTTTTTCACCGTAGCCGCCTCTACTTTGCCGTCCTTGCGCAGCGCACTGAGTGCCGCCAGCACCACAAAGTATCGGTCCACTTCAAAGAAGTGGCGCAGTTTCTGGCGGGAGTCACTGCGACCGAAACCGTCGGTGCCCAGCACTGTATAGGGTGCATGCACCCAGGGCCGGATCTGGTCGGCAAAGGCACGCATGTAATCGGTGGACGCAATCACCGGGCCGTCGCGACCATCCAGGCATCTCTCTACCCAGTTGCGCTCACGATCCTGGCCCGGGTGGAGAATGTCATCCCGGTCCAGGCGCAGGCCTTCCCGGCGCAGTTCGTTGAAACTGGTGACGCTCCACACGTCCGCAGCCACCCCGAAGTCATCGCGTAGCAGCTCGGCCGCCGCTTCCACTTCACGCAGAATGGTGCCGCTGCCCAGCAACTGCACGCGAGGGGATTTTTTGGTTTTTCCCTTGCCTTCGCGCAACAGGTACATGCCCCGGCGAATACCTTCTTCGGCCCCTTCCGGCATGGCGCCGTGCACGTAGTTTTCGTTCATCAGCGTCAGATAGTAGAAGACTTTTTCGTTGTCTTCGTACATGCGCTTGAGGCCGTCGTGGAGAATCACCGCCAGCTCGTAGCTGTAGGTGGGGTCATAGCTGACACAGTTGGGCACGGTGCTGGCCAGCAGATGGCTGTGGCCATCCTGATGCTGCAACCCCTCGCCATTCAGGGTAGTGCGCCCGGCGGTGGCCCCCAACAGAAAACCACGGGCCTGACTGTCGCCAGCGGCCCAGCAAAGATCACCCACCCGCTGGAAGCCGAACATGGAGTAATAGATGTAGAACGGGATCAGAGTGAAGTCGTGCACGCTGTAGCTGGTGGCTGCCGCCAGCCAGCCCGACATGGCGCCCGCTTCGTTGATGCCCTCTTCCAGAATGCGACCCTTCTTGTCTTCCCGGTAGTACATGACCTGGCCGGCATCTTCGGGCTCGTATTTCTGGCCACCGGAGGAGTAGATCCCCAGCTGCCGAAACAAGCCTTCCATACCGAAGGTGCGTGCCTCATCCGGCACAATCGGCACCACCCGTTCGCCGATCTGCTTGTCCTTGATCAGCGCGCTCATCATGCGCACGAAGGCCATGGTGGTAGAAATTTCCCGGTCACCGCTGCCTTCCAGAAAATTGGCAAAGATATCCAACCCGGGCAGGGTCAGCGCCTGGCTGGCCTGCTGACGACGCACCGGCATATAACCGCCCAGCTCGTCGCGCTGCTCTTTCATAAAGCGCATTTCCGGGGAGTTTGCATCCGGGCGGTAGTAAGGCACGTCCTTGAGCTGTTCGTCAGTGAACGGCATGTCGAAGCGATCGCGGAAATCCTTCAGGCTGTCCAGATCCAGCTTCTTCATCTGGTGGGCCTTGTTGACGGCTTCGCCAGCGCCGGTGGCGTAACCCTTTACGGTCTTGGCCAGAATCACCGTGGGCCGACCGGTATGGTTAACCGCCGCATGGTAGGCGGCGTAGACCTTGAAGGGATCGTGGCCACCGCGATTGAGGCGGTACACCTCATCGTCGGACATGTGCTCCACCAGCTTCTTCAGCTCCGGGTACTCACCGAAGAAATGCTCACGGGTGTAGGCGCCGCCGTTTTTCTTGTAGGCCTGGTATTCACCGTCCACGCACTCTTCCATACGGCGGCGCAGTAACCCCTGGCTGTCTCGTTCCAGCAGCGGGTCCCAGAGACGGCCCCAGACCACCTTGATCACATTCCAGCCGGCGCCCCGGAACACGCCTTCCAGTTCCTGGATGATCTTGCCGTTACCGCGCACCGGGCCATCCAGCCGCTGCAGGTTGCAGTTGACCACAAAGATCAGATTATCCAGTTTTTCGCGCCCGGCCAGGGCCAGGGCACCGAGAGATTCCGGCTCGTCCATTTCGCCGTCGCCCAGGAAGGCCCACACCTTGCGGTCATCTTTCTGGATCAGCTCGCGGTTTTGCAGGTACTTCATCACGTGGGCCTGGTAGATGGCCTGAATCGGCCCCAGCCCCATGGATACGGTAGGAAACTGCCAGAAATCCGGCATCAACCAGGGGTGTGGATAGGAGGAAAGCCCCTTGCCATCTACTTCCCGGCGAAAGTTGTCGAGTTGCTCTTCGCTGATGCGCCCTTCCAGGTAAGCGCGGGCATACACACCCGGGGCGGAATGGCCCTGGAAGAACACCAGGTCCCCTTCGTTTTTATCGCTGGGGGCCCGGAAGAAATGATTGAAACCCACATCGTAAAGCGTGGCGGATGACGCAAAGGAGGCAATGTGGCCACCCAGCTCGTCATCGTTATCCATGTTCGCCCGCATCACCATGGCCAGTGCATTCCAGCGCACCAGGGAACGCACCCGGCGTTCCATGAAGATATCACTGGGGATCGGCACTTCGTCTTTAGCAGGAATGGTATTGAGGTACGGGGTATTGAGGTCGGTACGGCGAATGCCCTGTTCCTGGGCCTCGTTGGTGATGGTGTCAAGCAACCAGGCGGCCCGCTCAGGACCTTCGCGCTCGACCACGGATTCCAGGGCTTCGAGCCACTCCCGGGTTTCTGCCGGGTCCATATCATCAAAGAAACTTCTTTTGTGCATGGGCATGCGTCCTTTTTCGCGTCGCCAGGCAGTCCTGCAGGATCACTGCAGCACCGCGGAAATAAGCGCCCGGGGGTGGTGGGCGAGCTGATACAAGCTCTTTCCATACTAGCCGCAATGACTGGCCGGTCAAATGACGATAATCACCAGAGGCCTGTCACTGACGGACTGGATTTTCGCTATTCCCAGCATGGCACCGGCGGCCCAGGGACAAAACCCGACCAAGGTCGAGCCCGTCATGTTCGACACCCCAGAAAATCGTTGGAGCTTTGCTTGCAAAGCGAAGGTTTCAGCAGGCGCCGGGGTTCATTCTGCCCTTCGCCTTGCGAGCAAGGCTCCAACGGTTGCAAAAGTTCCGGAGAAGCCCAGTCAAATCGCGATAACCCACAGCGCCGCCAGGATCAGCCAGATGGCAACGCAGCGCAGTAACAGCCCCTGCAGGGATTCCAGATGATCCAGGGCTGCGGACAGGGAACCTTCACCGCTGACCTGCGAGTCCTCCAGAGCCACATTGGCCACCTGTTGCAGCGCCTGGCCACTGTATTCCTGGCGCCACCAGTGGCCACGCATTTTTTCCATAACGGTGGTGAAATCACCGGCCAGCGCCATGCTCAATACCAGCAGCCTGTTGGCCGGCCAGCATAACCAGCCATCCAGGCGTGCCTGCCAGTTATTCGCCTGCTCGTCGCCAGCCCGGTTTAGCCAGGCTCGATTAAGGACAACCAGAAACGCCGCACCAAAGCCCAGCAGCACCAGCCAGAAAATAGCGATAAAGAGCTGCTGCTCCCGCGCCAGAATCTTTTCCGTCAGAGCACTCTGATAGGCAGGATCGCCCGGCGTCCCGGTCACATCGAATTCATCCGTGGCCAGGGCAGCAAAGCCCTCCGGGTCGTTCATTCGACCGCGCACCAGCAATTCATCAACATGACGGAACTCACTCTGCCCGCCCACCAGCCACAGCATCAATACTATGCCGAGAAGCAGCACCAACAGCTGACCCCAGAAGCCGTCCAGCCAGCAGGTCAGGGCGTAAATCAATAGTGCCGGCACAAGCACGGCCAGCCACCAGACTCGCTGTCCCTGCCCCAGGCGATTGCCCCATTGCTGCAACCAGCCCTGATGACGTTGTGGATTGGTAATCCAGAGCGGCCAGCTGGTATCCAGGCGGCGCAGGCCGAGGACCAGTATCAGCACCAGAAACTTCATGCCATTTCCTCCTTGAATGCAGCCAGGCGAGCCCGATAGGCCGCCCAGTCGAAAGCGGGCCCAGGGTCGGTCTTACGGCCCGGGGCAATATATTCATGGCCGGTGATGCGGGCATCCTCGATCGCCGGGTAATGGAACTGCAGTAACGCAGTGAGTTCCGTCAGGGTCGCGTACTGCACGTCTTCATAGGGCACAGTATCTGCGCCTTCCAGCTCAATGCCGATGGAAAAATCATTACAGTTTTCCCGCCCGGCAAAGCAGGACACACCGGCATGCCAGGCCCGAAGATCACAGGGGACAAACTGCAACAGGCTGCCGTCACGCCGGATGAGAAAATGCGACGATACGGTGAGCTGGTGGATTTCGAGGAAATAGGGGTGGTCGTCCGGATTCAGGCAGTTCTGGAACAGGGCCTGGATATAATCACCGCCGAACTGCTCCGGCGGCAGGCTGATGTTATGAATCACCAGCAGGGAAATATCATCGGGATCAGGGCGGAGATTGTAATTGGGGGATGGGCACCACTGTGCCTGATCGACCCGGTGTTCGTTGAGGGTGAGCACCCGCGCAAGCTCCTTATGCCCGCGCGGTCAAGCCAACTTAATGCTGCACGTTGGCCTGCATGCGGCGCAGGTCGCCAATAACCGCTTCCAGAGCCCGGTCGAACAGGGCTCCCTCTTCGATGAGTTTAACAGTCCCTTCATGCAGGGCAACGGCCAGGGTGTAAGCGGAGAATTCTTCCACCTTGATCCCGCGCCGATTGGTGAACACCATCTTCACGCCTGCACGGATATTGGCGGCCAGTTTGGCCCGACGGGGCTCGTCGCCATCCACTATCTCGATCCACTGGCCCGGAGAAAGCTGACCGGCCTTTTTCACCAGGAAATGATTTTCCGGCAAAACCGCTTCTTCCTGGGCTTGCGGTTGCGGTGCCGGCATTTCCGGCTCCACTGCCACCCGCTCGGTTTCCAAGCCCTTGAGCAGCTGCTGGTGCACATCCCGGAATTTGATCAGTAACTGCTTGGCTTCTGCCTCGTCGTAGCTGATCTGTCCCAGCCCGCTATGCAGTGTCTTGAGGAGTTTGGGGCTAAGCGCCTTGAGCTTTTCCAGCGCCGCCTGATCGCGGTGCGGCAGGACGCTCCAAACCACCCCGTCGACCACCTTGACCTGCTGCTGCCAGGCGGCGCTATCGGCTCCTTCGCGCAACCAGGTCAGATACAGCACCTGTTGCCAGCCTTGACGTAGCAACCGCACCACCACATCCGGCAACTGACGACCCGCCATGCGTTTGTCGAGCACGGCCACTACTTCCTGGCGGGCCAGCTCGGCGCGGGCCTTGCCCTCTTCCGCCTCGCGCACCCGCTGCTCCACCCGCTCGGAGCGAGAACTCTGGCTGTCGAAAAAGCGCTGAAACTCATCCAGCAGGGTGGCGAACAGGCTGGCATCGTCCTCAAAGTCATCGATGATGCGGTGTACCGCGTGGTTGATGCGCTGGTACAGATCGTCCTGAATGCCCTGTTGTGGGTCCCACTGGTTGCCGGCCCGGGCCAGCATGTTGAGCAGTAGCCGAGCTTCGTGGTTGTCGTTGCTGAAGAAGGTCTTATCGGTGATCGCCACTTTCAACAGGGGGATCTGCAGCCGACCGATCAACGCCTTGATCTCGGACGGCAGGCCCTCGTCATCCAGAATGAAATCAAACAGCAGCGATACCAGGTTGATCACATCGTCATCGGCCTGATCCAGAGCATGGATGGCTTCGCCATGCTCACTATCAAGCAGTTCTGACAAGTCTTCCTTCAGGTTGGCTTTTTCACCGTCTGTTTCGCTGAGGCTGCGTTCCACACGCTGCAGACGATTGAGCACGCCCATCAGGTCATCAGAGCTGACTTGGTGAACGGAAGCCGCATTGGCCACCGGGGCACCATTCAGATAAGGCACGCCATTCTGCATGACCGCCATGGCCGCATTAATATCACCACCAGGGGCTCCACCACCTGCTGGCGCCCCACCACCCTGCATACCGCGCATGGTGACCAGCAGTTCCTGCAGCAGCCCGAACATCTGATCGTTATTACCCATCGTCGAACCAGAGGAGGACGTCTGGCTGGATGCCAACGAGCGATTTCCCGGCTTGCGGGCAGGCGCAATAGGGGCGGATTTCATGTCCGGCAGTACCCCGGCATCCACCAGAACCTTGTTGGCCTCAGACACCATGAAGCCGGTTTCCGCCATCACTTCCCGCTCAAACAGCTTGAGGATAATCAGACGGGCCTTGATGTCCAAAGAGAGCTTTTCCAGCCCCTGATTGAAGGCGTCTACAAGCTCGCGCGGTTCCAGCGGGTTATTCCGTTCGGTGATTTCCGCCTTGCTTTCAAACAGGTATTCCAGGCGGTGGCACAGCACCTTCAGTTGTTCTACACAGCCATTGCGGGCGCGGCGTGCCATGTTATCCAGCGCCACCGACGTTTCCAGGTCTTCCTCATTCACCAGGGTCAGGGAGTCCAGATCAAACTTGGCATTTTCAAGCGACACGGCCTGCTCGTCAGAATGACCGAGCGTGGCAAATTTGTGCTGCATTGCCTGCTTCAGGCTGGCAACCAGCCCGGCCCGTTGCACGCGAAGCTCGCGCATGGCATCAAAGTAACGCTCGCGTTCGCTATCGGTTTCCTTTTCGGCCAGGTCGTAGAGTGTGTCGTCAGCGCCGTCGAGCATATCTTCCAGATAGGAAGACGCCAGTGACAGGTAGCGGTCACGCACTTTTTCTATCGGTCTGGGCAGGCTGTTAGCGGCTGCTTTGCCGGCGACCGGTTTGAGCTGGGTAACCTTGGCCATGACACCCCCGGGAGTTGAGCTTCACCCGTTCTGATAATGGGACTGTGGTTTCAATACATTACTAAGCTATCACACCAACAGTCTACGAATTTTGAACTAGTTGGCATCTGATGCTTTATATGTATTCAACCACAAACACGTCGCCAGCTTTCCCTGCCCGCTAAATTCCCATAGCCTAAGGCCTTTTGGGGCAATGGACGAGAGCCATGGAGCACGCGGTTACCATTCTTAAACAGATCAGCGGTTTTTTATGGGGATGGCCGGCACTGATCCTGATTGCTGGCACGGGTATCTACCTCACCCTGATCCTGCGGTTCCTGCCGCTTCGCCAGCTGGGATTCGGCTTCAAGCAGATGTTCGGCCCACAGGTGGGGGTCGGCACCATCGGTGCTGGCGCCGCTCTGGCCACGTCGCTATCTGCCACTATCGGTACCGGTAACATCGTGGGGGTTGCCACTGCCATCCACTCAGGAGGCCCCGGGGCACTGGTGTGGATGTGGCTGATTGCTCTCGTGGGTATGGCGACCAAATACGCAGAAGCCGTACTGGCTGTGCAATACCGGGAAAAAGATGCAGCTGGCCAGTACGTGGGCGGCCCGATGTACTACATCCAGAACGGCCTTGGCCGTAACTGGCGCTGGCTGGCCATTGCCTTTGCCATCTTCGGCATGCTGGCGGGGTTCGGCATTGGCAATAGCGTCCAGGCCAACTCTGTCGCTCACGGCCTGCAGGACAGCTTCGGACTGCCAGCATGGATAACCGGGGTCACCCTGGCCGTCCTCGTGGGCCTGGTGGTGCTAGGCGGCATGAAACGGATTGCCACCGTGGCCACTTATATCGTTCCCTTTATGGCCCTGGCTTACCTTCTGGCCGGCTTGGTGGTGCTGGTAGACCACGCTGACGCGCTGCCCGCCGCCCTGGCCCTATGCTTCGAAAGCGCTTTCACCGGCACCGCGGCTGCCGGCGGTTTTGCGGGTGCCCTGGTCAAGGAAGCCATTCGTTTCGGGATTGCACGAGGCATCTTCTCCAACGAGGCCGGCCTGGGCAGCGCGCCCATCGCCCACGCCTCCGCCAATACCGACCACCCCGCCAGACAGGGCTCCATCGCCATGCTGGGCACGTTTATCGACACCATCATCGTCTGCTCCATCACCGGCCTGGCCATCGTTTCCTCCGGCGCCTGGACCAGCGGTGCAGAAGGCGCGACCCTGTCCGCACTGGCTTTTTCCTCTACCTTCGGGGACTTCGGCAATGTAATTGTGGCCGGCGGCCTGGCAATCTTTGCCTTCACAACCCTGCTGGGCTGGAGCCTGTACAGCGAACGCTGCACTCAGTTCCTGTTTGGCGACCGGGCCATCCTGCCCTTCCGGGTGATCTGGGTACTGGCCGTGCCTTTTGGCGCCGTCGTCAGCCTGAACCTAGTCTGGGCCCTAGCCGACATTATGAATATCCTGATGGCAATACCGAACCTGATTGCTCTGTTATTATTGTCGCCCGTGGTGGTTCGGCTTAGCCGGGAATTCTTTTCCAACCGGCCGGATTGAAGATATCACCGCGGCATAACACGACCCGCAGGTCTGCCTGCGGGTTTTCATTGAGTTCAGCACCGAGAACAGCATGACCATCACCCTGCCCGACTATGTGCGTGACGACATTCTGCGCAACGTCAGCTCTGCCCTGGAAGAAGATATCCGCGACGGCGACATCACCGCCCAGCTCATCGACGCCGACAGCGAAAGTACCGCCACCATCATCACCCGCGAAGAGGGCGTCATGTGTGGCATTCCCTGGGCGGATGAAGTGTTCCGGCAACTCGGCGATGTGCAGATTGAATGGCATGTAGAGGATGGCAACCGGCTCGCCGCAGATACCACCCTGTGCACCCTGCAGGGCAATACCCGTCAGATCCTCACCGGCGAACGCACCGCACTGAACTTCCTGCAAACCCTGATGGGCACCGCCACCACTGCGCGCAGTTACGCCGATGCCGTCGAAGGCACCACCGTGACAATTCTGGATACGCGTAAAACACTCCCTGGCCTGCGAGCTGGCCAGAAATATGCGGTCCTGTGTGGTGGCTGCCAAAATCACCGGGTCGGCTTGTACGATGCGTTTTTGATCAAGGAAAACCATGTGGCCGCCTGCGGCGGGATTACTGCAGCCATTGAGCGCGCGCGGGTCCTGGCACCGGAGAAGAAGATTATTGTGGAAGTAGAAACACTGGCGGAGCTGCAGGAAGCCGCAGCGATGAGGCCGGATCAAATTATGCTGGATAATTTCACATCCCAGATGCTAGCAGAGGCCGCCTCTATCGCCACCGAATCCGCACTGGAAGTGTCCGGTAACCTGACAGTAGACGATGCGAGGGCTTTGCCCAGAAGGCGCAAATGGTTCCTGTCCTCAGGAGCACTGACCAAGCATGTACAAGCCATCGATTTATCCCTGCGATTGCAATGATGGCCATTGCCATTGTTGCAGGTAATTTAACATATCGCCGCTGGATACCGGTTCTAGCGAATGGAGCCCAGATTATTTTCCGGGCCCCAGAATATATCGGAGACTAGATCCGCACAGGAAAAGAATCTCGACCGCGGGCTTTTTGTCAGAGGCGACAGAAACCACCCGCTAGATCACAGGTTATCGTTCCCGTGCCGGGTGATACAGGCGTAAAGGTCAGCGTGTCACCTGCAGAGATGGGCGAGTTGATTGAAGGCAACGCTGTACAGCGGCTCGGCGCTGTATTTGCCGGGAAGCTGTTCGCTGTGACAGCGACATGGGTCACTCCCACTCGCACATGAGCAGCCGCCTCACCAAGGCAGGCATTATCTGCTGACTGTCGTACGTAATCGTTGTACGCCGGCATTGCCACCGCCGCCAGAATGCCAATGATCGCCACCACGATCATCAATTCAATCAGCGTAAACCCTTTCTGATAATTCACAGTCTCCCCCTCTTTATAGTTATCCCGTGACTGCCCCCTGGTAAAAACAATGCATAATCCAGACCAGATTGGTTTTTATAATAATTCAAGAAAAAACAAAAACTTAACACCATCAGACAGATTAAAAGACAGAGAACAACAACATTTTTCGGCAGAAACAAACAATAAAGGTCAACTTTTAAATGCGGAATTATAACAACTTACACCAACGACACGCCTCATAGGTCAGACACTCGTGACATTGATTATTAAAAAACCAGATAAAACAGCAATCCCAATATATGGCGAGGAAACAAAGAGGCAGTAGGATCATAGCTTCCATAACAAAAAAGGCCCGGTGATTTAAATCACCGGGCCTTTTGGGGATTAGGTCAAGCTACGAAGACCCAATCACTACCAGTAGACTTACTTGGTGCAAGTACCGGAACCGTCACAAGTAATAGTGGTAGCAGCGGAATCTTTGGCCGTAGCAGTGACCCAACCTGCAGTAGCATTACCTGCACCATCTGTAGGAGCTGCTGTTGGCGCAGTAATAGAATTACAAGCACCGGTTACTGCCGCCGACAGGTTGGCCGGATCTTGCGAATACTCAATCAGCCAGTTGTTAGCTTGGCCTTTAGTTTCAGCCAAACAGGAATCAACGCGGCTCTGCTCCACATAATCCTGGTAAGCCGGGATAGCCACCGCGGCCAGAATGCCGATAATGGCAACCACAATCATCAGTTCGATAAGGGTGAAACCCTGTTGAATTTGCTTCTTCATGTCGTCTCTCCAACTTAAAATTTGCAAACCTTGTTATTGAGCTCACCCTTGGCGAGCCTCTGCGTTGGTCTAATGCATAGAGCGGGCCAACTTTTTTGCTCATGAGGAAAAAGCATTAGGAGCCTGTGAATTCAACGCCGAATCGCACTGTGCACAACTGCAGAAATGACTATTGACTCTCTCCTGGAGTTACCGTCAGCAGTCATAACCGACACTATTCGTCACTCGCCAGCACAGTAACGACAAAAAACGTCACCCCAGGCGGGCCACAACAATCCATTTGCTCCCTTCGCTTTTTCCTTTGAAACGACCCTCCGTGCTAATAGAGAGGCTGTGATAGGGTGAAAAGCGGTGGATAGGCCCACCCTAACCAAGATAAAGGAATAACTAACCGCCTCTCAGGGGGCTCTAAACCCTTAGCGCTAGAATGCGACTCTGGGCAGAGAGCCCTGCCGCAAAGCTGGGAACATCTTTAGAAAGGCCCGACAAGGTACTGATTTTGCGACATCCACTCTTCCCTGTGCCGGTGACAACCGGTATGTTACGAAGAAAGTGTTGGGCATACCGACCATACTAAGCATAAACAAGCAGGTTGCCATGACTAGCCAGACCCTTTCCTTCAGCGGCTTACCGCAAAGGCTTATCAAACAGGAATTGCTGACCGCCGAAGACGCACAGCAAGCGCAACAGCAGGCCCGGCAAGAGCGGGTGAGTCTCGTTCACCAGCTGGTAAGCTCCGGCAAGCTCTCAGCGCGAGTGGTCGCAAACGCAGTGGCCGAGGAATTTGGCGATCCCATCCTTGATCTGAGCGCCTTTCAGCGTGACAGCCTGATCAAGGATTTAGTCGATCCAAAACTGATCACCAAGCATCATGTCCTGCCCTTGTTCCGCAGGGGTAGCCGGCTTTTTGTGGCAGTGTCCGATCCTACCAATCTGCCCGCACTGGAAGAAATCCGCTTCAACACCGGCCTCAATGTAGAAACCATCATCGTTGAAGAGGACAAGCTCACCCACTGGATTGATCACCTGGAATCAGAAGCCGAAGGCAGTGCTTTTGATGATCTGGATGATGATATGGGCGATCTTGATGTGGGGCCTGCCGAAGATAAAAAAGAGGAAACCCAGTCCGGAACCGATGACGCCCCCATTGTACGCTTCGTGAACAAGCTGCTGCTGGATGCAATTAAAGGGGGGGCCTCGGATTTACACTTTGAACCCTATGAAAAGACCTACCGGGTGCGGTTCCGCCAGGACGGCATTCTGAAAACCGTCTCCAAGCCCCCGATCAACATTGCCAGCAAGCTGTCTGCGCGCCTGAAGGTAATGTCACGACTGGACATTTCTGAACGTCGGGTGCCCCAGGATGGCCGAATCAAACTGAAAATTTCCAAAACCCGTGCCATCGACTTCCGGGTAAACACCTGCCCCACGTTGTTCGGGGAAAAAATCGTGTTACGGATTCTGGACCCGGAATCCGCAAAAATGGGTATTGAGGCGCTGGGCTATGATGAAGATCAAAAACAAATGTATCTCGATGCTCTTCACAAGCCTCAGGGCATGATTCTGGTGACTGGCCCCACCGGTTCCGGGAAAACGGTTTCGCTCTATACTGGCGTCAACATCCTCAACACTCCAGAGCGCAACATTTCTACTGCCGAAGACCCGGTAGAAATCAATCTGGAAGGCATCAACCAGGTTAATGTTAATCCCAAACAGGGCATGGACTTTTCCGCAGCCCTGCGAGCATTCCTTCGACAGGATCCTGATGTCATTCTCGTAGGTGAAATCCGGGATCTGGAAACCGCCAACATTGCAGTGAAAGCGGCACAGACTGGTCACATGGTGCTTTCTACCCTGCACACCAATAGCGCACCAGAAACACTGACACGCCTACGTAACATGGGCGTTCCATCGTTCAATATTGCCACCTCGGTAGTTCTGATTATTGCCCAGCGACTGGCACGCCGGCTTTGCGAGCACTGCAAAAGCGTAGTGGACATCCCGCAACAGTCCCTACTTGAGATGGGATTCACGGAAGAAGATATTGGTTCCGGGTTTACTGTTTATGGCCCGCAGGGATGCGACAAATGCACCAACGGCTATAAAGGCCGGGTAGGGATTTATGAAGTCGTCAAAATCACTGACGGTATCGCTCGAATAATTATGGAAGAAGGGAACTCCATCCAAATTGCAGATCAGTGTCGCAAAGAAGGATTCAATGACTTACATCGCTCCGGCCTCGTAAAAGTCATGCACGGCGTGACCAGTCTGGAAGAAGTTAACCGTGTAACAAGCGGACATTAATTATGGCAACAAAACTAGCAGAACAAAAAAACGCCACCTTCGTTTATGAAGGTGTTGACAGGCAAGGAAAGAAAGTAAAAGGCGAAGCTTCTGGCAAAGGCCCAGCTTTAGTTCGTGCAGAACTTCGCAAACAAGGCATTAATGCCAAAAAAGTCCTCAAGAAGCGCGAAGTTAGCTTTGGAGGAAAGAAAAAAATCAAGCCCATGGATATCGCCATTTTTACTCGTCAGATGGCTACCATGATGAAAGCGGGTGTCCCTCTCGTTCAAGCGTTTGAAATTGTTGCTGATGGCCTGGAACACCCCACCATGAGACAACTGGTACTGAGCCTGAAAACAGAAGTTGAATCAGGCAGTAATTTTGCAACGGCTCTGTCAAAGCATCCAGATCAATTCGATGATTTGTACTGCAGCCTGATCGAGGCCGGTGAGCAGTCAGGGTCTCTTGAGACAATGCTCGATCGAGTCGCGCTTTATAAAGAGAAGAGCGAACTCCTCAAACAAAAAATCAAGAAAGCCATGAAGTATCCGGCAACGGTTGTTGTTGCAGCTGTTATTGTGACTGCAATTCTTTTGCTGAAAGTGGTACCGGTATTCCAGGATCTTTTCTCAGGGTTCGGTGCTGAGCTCCCGGCTTTTACTGTCTTTGTTATCAATTTGTCTGATGGACTTCAAAACAACTTTCTGCTTATCCTCGTCTGCATCATTGCATTTGTCATTGGTTTTTCCACTCTCAAGAAAAAATCAGAACCCTTCCGGGACGCCTTGGACAGACTGGTATTAAAACTACCCATTGTCGGTGATCTGGCTTTTAAATCGACCATCGCAAGGTACGCTCGCACACTTTCAACTACCTTCGCTGCTGGCGTGCCCTTAATCGAAGCCCTTGACGCGTGCGCCGGGGCGACCGGCAATGTGGTATATCGCAAGGCCGTTTACAAAGTGAAAGAAGACGTCTCAACCGGCCAGCAATTGCAATTTGCAATGCGGGCAACCGGTGTCTTCCCGGCCATGGCATTACAAATGACCGCTATCGGTGAAGAATCAGGGGCTCTGGATGCCATGCTGGAAAAGGTCGCCATTTATTATGAAGACGAAGTCGACAATGCCGTTGATGGCCTTACCAGCATGATGGAGCCTCTCATTATGTCAGTGCTTGGCGTTCTTATCGGCGGCTTGATCATCGCCATGTACCTGCCGATTTTCCAATTGGGCCAAGTTGTAGGCTAATTAATGACAGACAATCTTCTAAGCGTTCTTTCCGCGAGCCCAACCCTGCTGGTTGGGCTCTGCGTTTTTCTGGGTCTGCTGATCGGCAGTTTTCTCAATGTTGTGATTTACCGCTTACCGGTGATGATGGAACGTAGCTGGAAGCAGGAAGCCCGCGAAATTCTGGAGCTACCCGCTGAGGATAATGGCGATATCTTCAATCTGGTGACACCGCGCTCGCGCTGTCCAAAATGTGACCACGCCATTGCCTGGTATGAAAACATTCCGGTGGTGAGCTGGCTGGTTTTGAAAGGCAAATGCAAGAGCTGCTCGACACCGATCAGCAAGCGTTACCCGATCATTGAAGTTGCCAGTGGCGTGCTGGCCGGCCTGTGCGCCTGGCACTTCGGTTATGGCCCATGGTTGGCCTTTACCCTTTTCGCCACCTGGACCCTGCTGGCCGCGTCAATGATTGATGCGGATACCACCCTGCTACCGGACAGTATGACTTACCCACTACTGTGGGCCGGCCTGCTGGCGGCGCTGCTTGGCGTTTCACCGGTATCCCTGCCGGATGCGGTAGTTGGTGCCATGGCCGGTTACCTGTCCCTGTGGAGCGTGTATTGGCTGTTCAAGCTGCTCACCGGCAAGGAAGGCATGGGCTATGGTGACTTCAAGCTTCTCGCTGCTCTGGGGGCCTGGGTGGGTTGGCAGTATCTGCCGCTGATTATTCTGCTATCTTCCGTAGTGGGCCTGGTATTCACTCTCCTCGCTACTCTATTTGGCGGCGAAAAACGCACCCAGATCCCTTTCGGTCCCTATCTGGCGGCCGCTGGCTGGATTGCATTGCTGTGGGGCGATACCATCGTCAGCTCGTATCTTGGGATGTTCAAAATCAGTTAAGTGTTAACAGTGAATAGTTAATCGCTGACAACATTCCCCTCGATGATTTCCTGTTGGAGCCTTGCTTGCAAAGCGAAAAGGGCTGGCTCCGACGCTGATGAAACCCGTTCTGGAGTCTCCATGTTCGTAGTCGGCCTGACTGGCGGTATTGGCAGCGGCAAAACCGCTGCCACGGATTTCCTCGCCCAGCAGGGCATCACCATTGTGGACGCGGATCTGGCGTCCCGGATAGTGGTTGAACCGGGCCAGCCTGCGCTCAAGCGTATCGCCGACCATTTTGGTGAGCATGTACTCACTGGGGATGGCGCCCTGGACCGCCGCGCGTTGCGCGAGATTGTGTTTGCGGATGCAGACGCCCTGAAGGTACTTGAAGGCATTACTCACCCCGCCATCGGCGAGGAGCTGAAACGGCAAATTGCTGCCAGTCAGTCCGCCTATACCGTTCTGGTATCACCACTGCTGCTGGAAACCAGTCAGAAAACGCTGGTGGACCGTATTCTGGTCATTGATGCGCCGGCAGAATTGCAGGTCAAACGGGCCATGGAACGGGATCATGTTCCCGAAGAGCAGGTTGCCGCCATCATCAAGGCTCAGATGGAGAGAACCAAACGCCTGGACCAGGCCGACGATGTGGTTGAGAATCACGGTTCGCTGCAGGCACTTCACGAGCAACTGACGAGCCTGCATCAACGCTATCTGGAAATGGCTAACGCACTCTGAACATGTCTGATACCAATAACACCACCCAAACCTATCCCTGCCCCCAGTGCAAATCCCTCACTCGCTGGACCAATAACCCCTGGCGACCTTTCTGCTCCGAGCGCTGTAAATTGATTGATCTGGGTGATTGGGCAGCGGAACGCCATGCGATTCCCGGTGATGACAATGCACCCGGGGATTTTGAAGAGTTTTGATCGTCTAACGAATCGGCTGAGCTGACGCGTGGACCATTAATACGGTAGGCAGGCTTGGATTCCAACAGGGGAATTGCGGGACTGGAAGTGTTTTGCGCGCCTACCGTAGGGGGCACTGAGCCTAAACGAACTGCATCCTACAGAGAGGCTGAGGCAGCGTCCGGCCAGAACGCCCGGATACCCGCCACGCCAATGGCGCCGTGCTGGCGGGCGGTTTCCAGATCCGCTGGCGAGACACCACCCAGCCCATAACATGCCAGCGGCAACCCGGTAATCCATTCCCCGGCTTGCTGCCAACCCAGTGGGGGACGATCCGGATGAGTGTCCGTGGCCTCTACGGGGGAAACCAGCGCCATATCCAGACCCAGGTCTGCCGCCTTTTCCAGGGCGTCACGGCTGTGACAGGCTGCCGACACCACCCCCGCAAAAGCCGGTCTTTCCTGGCAATCCATCAATGCCGACCCGGGCAAATGCAGCCCAAAGACGCCCTGTAAGGACACCTGCTGCGCCCGTGTTGCCGATGAGGCCCGCAACCATACCTTCACGCCTTTCTTCCGGCAAAGTGCCAGAATCTCAGGCAGTGCGGCATGCTCGCTCCATTGGCGCAGATACAGCCCGGTACGGGCAGCATCCAGACGACCGATACCCGCTTTGAGGGCGTCCAGATCCAGATTATCCGGCGCGATGGCAAGATAATCGGGAAGCGTGATGGCGGTGACCACCGGCCGGTTCGCCGCCGGAAACTCCAGCGCCGGCAGTTCCGGAATCTCAAACCAGCCCACCTGCTGCCCTTCACAGCCCGTAGGCTCGCCCTGCCAGGCGGTGACATCACGAAAATGCAGGGTGACGTGCAGATCCTGGTACTGGTGGGCGATAGTCATGAACGGAGAGGAAATGGCCGCCTGCATGCCCAGCTCCTCCTCCAGCTCCCTGGCCAGGGCCGCCGACAGGGGCTCACCCGGCTCTACTTTGCCGCCGGGGAACTCCCAGCGCCCCCCTTGATGCTTGTGGTCCGGGCGCCGGCTCAGGCAGATGCGGCCGTCGTTGCCGCGGATGATGGCGGCAACGACGGTGATGGCGGGTGTGGGTACTGTCATGGAAACAAAAATCCCGTAGGCGCGCAGGGAGTCACTATGCCTGCATGGCGACACAGCATAATGAATGTCGCGAGTCCGTTCGCCATGCAAGCATAGCTCCTACAGCGGCTTTTCACGTCAGGCGTCAGGCATTCAGATTATGTGCGATATTCCGCGTTGATCTTCACGTAGTCGTAGCTGAAATCACAGGTCCACACGGTGCACTCGGCATCGCCGCTGGCCAGATCCGCACGGATGCTGATTTCCGGCTGGGCCATCACCGCTGCCCCTTTTGCCTCTTCGTAGCTATCCGCCACACCGCCCTGCTCCACCAACAACAACTCATCCAGCCAGACATTGACCTTGTCCACTTCCAGGGACGCAATGGGAGCTCTGCCGATAGCAGCCAGGATACGGCCCCAGTTGGGGTCGGAAGCAAACAGGGCTGTTTTCACCAGGGGGGAATGGGCGATGGTTTCCGCCACAATGCGGGCGTCAGATTCACTGGCCGCACCGGCCACGGTAATCGACACAAACTTGGTGGCGCCTTCGCCATCGCGCACCAGCGCCTGCGCCAGCTCCACGAAGACACTTTCCAGTGCCTGGTACAGCACTTGACTATGATCATCCAGGCTCTGGATTTCCGCCATCTCGGCCGCACCGGTGCTGATCAGCATGCAGGCATCGTTGGTAGAGGTGTCGCCGTCCACCGTGACACGATTGAAAGACTTGTCCGCCAGGGTCTTCACCCACTGGTCCAGCAGGGGCTTGGCGATAGGCGCATCGGTGGCGATAAAACCCAGCATGGTGGCCATGTTCGGCTTGATCATGCCCGAGCCCTTGGCCATGCCGGTGACGGTAATCGGCACGCCGTCGATCTCCACCCGGCGACTGGTAAGCTTGGGGTAGGTGTCAGTGGTCATGATGCCTTCTGACGCCCGGCCCCAGTGGTGCTCATCCAGTTCTGCCAATGCGTTGGGCAACCCTTTTTCAAACGCCGGCAACGGAAACTGCTCACCGATTACCCCGGTGGAATAGGGCAGGATCTGATCCTCGGCGCAGCCGGCCGCGTCAGCCAACAGACGACAACTGGCCAGACAGTTTTCCATCCCTTTCTTACCGGTGCCCGCGTTGGCATAGCCGGTGTTGATCATCAGGTATTTGGGTGCCCCTGCGGCCAG
>NZ_JBNPEC010000043.1:0-2013 GCF_051117345.1 Alcanivorax sp. | reverse complement strand
GCCACATCACTGGTGGTGCTGGTGTAATTGGGATCGCCCCGGTGGAAGGCGGCAAAATCCAGGTAAAACGCCGGGATTTCGATAATCCCCAGCTTCATGGTTTCGCCATCCCGCTCGATGGTGATCACATCCTTCTTGGCGGCCTGTTCTTCCAGCACCACCTTGTTGCGCTCAATGGTGATAGTGCGGGTGTCGTGTTCGCTGGCGCTGCCGGCAGGAATGATCTCCAGATTGACCTTGGTACCTTTGGGACCACGGATCTGATCCACCACTTCGTCCAGGCGCAGGCCAATAACCGGTTCCGGCGCCTCGCCATCCTGGGAAACACCGACAATCCGGTCCGCCGGTTTCAACTGGCCGCTTTTGGCTGCAGGGCCGCCAGGAACCAGACGCACCACCTTGGTATAACCGTCTTCGTATTGCAGCACCGCCCCGATACCTTCCAGGGAGCGGCTCATGCTGATATCGAAATTTTCCGAGTTATGCGGTGTGAAGTAGTTGGTATGCGGATCAAAGGTCTGTGTCAGGGCATTGATGTAGACCTGAAAGACATCCTCCGGCGTGTTCTGGTTAATTCGCTTGAGCTGGCTTTCATAGCGACGGGTCAGGCGGGTGCGGATGTCCTCCAGTGAGCTGTCATTGAGCCGCATGGAAAGCACCGCATTTTTCAGCTGCCGCTGCCAGATGTCGTCCAGCTCCGCCTCGTCCGCAGCCAATGGTGATTCTCCGCGATCCACTAACACGGTTTACTCATCATCGAAGGTCAGCTATGCCCGATCGTTCTCGATGGTGTTGAGAAGTTTCTCCAGACGGGTTTCCAGGCGTTGCTGGAAACGGTTGAAGATGGTGTAACCGTCTTCCAGCTGACCGTCGCTTAACTGGTCATCAAGCTTGTCACGATAGCGCTCGAACTCGCGAATGTCGCTCGCGAGAAAATACTGGCGATTGGGATCCAGGTCCTCGAGATAACTGTCCAGCACCTGATTGGACAGGGAGTTGTCGAACTCCAGCTGCCGATAGTGGTGCTTCAATTTGGCAGCAATTTCCGCGGCGGCATCCAGCTGATCGCTGGTGGGCTTAAGGTCACCCTGAACCTCCGGCTCGGAACGAAGGCCACTCACTCCCTGAATGGCGCCCCCCAGCAGGACCAGTGCCAGTGCCAGAGGGAAGAATTTACGAACTAGTGACATGCTGTTTCTCAAACGGTTTACCTGCAGTATAGGCGACGGCCCGGAAGCGGTCATTCGCAGTTGAATTTCTCTATAACCTGTAGACTACCGTGAAAGCGCGAAGTTGCACCGTCATAAAAGTCGCCAAATTACGGATTTTCAACAAATTACCACGACCCTAGCGTACGGGGGATGCTTTGCACAGACTGTTCAGCCTGTTTTTCCTTGCGGGTATCGCCGGAGCGGTGACCCAGCTCATTGGTGGTGACATGGCGGCGCCAGGGCGTTTGATCAATGCCCTTTGGTCGGCGGCCGACCTGGCTGTTGAGGTCAGCTTGGGGCTGATCGGGGTGTTGGCACTGTGGAGCGGGCTATTCAAGATGGCAGAAGCCAGCAATCTGGCCGCACGCTTGTCATCCTGGGTGGAGCCGGTTCTGGCCCGCTTGATGCCGGGGGTCCGGCGCACTCCGGACGCATCCGCACCGGTTTCCATGAACCTGGCCGCTAACATGCTGGGCCTGGACAATGCCGCTACCCCGCTTGGGCTCAAGGCCATGGAGCGCCTCCAGCAGGGTAATCCGCAGCCGAAACGGGCCACGGACAGTCAGATCATGTTCCTGGTGCTCAACACTTCGTCAGTGACGCTGGTACCGGTGACGGTGCTGATGTTTCGGGCTCAGCAAGGCGCCAGCGACCCTGCCGCCATCTACCTGCCTTTGCTGATGGCCACCACGGTATCCACCATGGGGGGTATTCTGGTCACCGCCAGGGTCCAGCGTATATCGCTGCGCGATCCGGTATGGTTGGTGGTGGCAGGTCTCGGGCTGGCCATCCTGGCGGTAGT
>NZ_JBNPEC010000002.1:0-11940 GCF_051117345.1 Alcanivorax sp. | reverse complement strand
CAGCAGCGGGCCGAAGGCATACAGGGTGTTCTGGCTGGCCTTGCGGGTGGCGACCTTGTCACCCTTTTACTGGCACTCACGGATATAGGCATCCGCCTGTTCCAGGAAGTTCTCCGGGAGCTCACCGGCCTGGCGGCGCAGGAAGTCCGCCGCCAGCTCCGGGTAAGCGGCCTTGTAAGCATCAAAGCGCTGCTGCCAGTCGCTCTGGGCGGCGGCGCCTTTCTCGCTACCATCCCAGGCCCGCTTGATCTCAGCGGGAATCTCGAAGGAGCCGTGCTTCCAGCCCAGGGATTCCCGGGTCAGGGCAATTTCGTCCTCGCCCAGGGCTGCGCCGTGGGATTCTTCCTTGCCCTGCTTATTGGGGCTGCCGAAACCGATGATGGTCTTGCAGCAGATCAGGGTCGGCTGGGTGGTATTGGCGCGGGCATTCTCGATGGCCACCTGCACTTCTTCCGGGTTGTGGCCATCCACATTGGGGATCACCTGCCAACCGTAGGCCCGGAACCGCTCTACCGTGTCATCGGTAAACCAGCCTTCCACTTCACCATCGATGGAAATACCGTTGTCGTCATAGAAAGCCACCAGCTTGCCCAGGCCCAAGGTGCCGGCCAGGGAACTGGCTTCGTGGGAGATGCCTTCCATCATGCAGCCATCACCCAGGAAGCAATAGGTGTAATGGTCGACGATGGCATGGCCTTCACGGTTGAACTGGCCAGCCAGCATTTTTTCCGCCAGCGCCATGCCCACCGCATTGGCAATACCCTGGCCCAGCGGACCGGTGGTGGTTTCGATGCCCGGAGCGTCGCCATATTCCGGGTGGCCGGCGGTGGGGCTGCCCAGCTGACGGAAATTCTTGATGTCGTCCAGGCTGACGCCGTAGCCGCTGAGGTGCAGCAGGCTGTAAAGCAGCATGGAACCGTGACCATTGGACAGCACGAAGCGATCCCGGTCGGGCCAGGTGGGATCCTGCGGGTTGTGCTTGAGGAAGCCGCGCCAGAGTACCTCGGCGATATCGGCCATTCCCATGGGCGCACCGGGGTGCCCGGAATTGGCTTTCTGTACCGCATCCATGCTCAGGGCACGGATAGCGTTGGCGAGTTCACGGCGGGCGGGGGCACTGGACATGCAGGGCTCCAAACTGGCTGGTGGCTGAAAAGGGGCGCTATTGTCCCTCATGGGGGTAATAGCTACAAGCCGCAAGCTGCAAGCCAGAAGGCAACCCGAGCACCACTGAAAGGCGGCCATGACGGCACGGGCGACATATCTCTGCCCACATCATCAATCGCCAGCCTGACGCACTTGGGGGTGCCTGCAAAAATCTATATCAATTTATTTTGATTTAGCTGTTCGTTACGCTAGAATTCCCCCCTATGAATGCACAAGCACCCGACGCACCGGAGATCACCGATCATCTGGCGGGCTTCCTCAAGGCCGCTGGCGACCCGTTACGTCTGCAGGTGCTGCAGGTGCTGGGCCAGAACAGCTTCGGGGTGCTGGAGCTGTGCGACATCATGGCCATGAAACAGTCCGGCATGAGCCATCACCTGAAGGTGCTGGCCCAAGGCGGGCTGGTAGAGAAGCGACGGGAAGGCAACTCGATCTTCTACCGCCGGCGCCTGCCCCAGGCGGACAGCGTGGAGGGCGCGCTTCACGGCGCCTTGCTGGATGAGCTGGATGATGGCCACCTGGATGTCCGGGTTGCCGAGCGGCTGGAACAGGTACAAAGCCAGCGGGCGGCGCAAAGCCGGGCCTTTTTTGCCCGCCATGCAGAACTGGACGACCAGCAGGAACTGATTGCCGACTACGACCAGTACGCAGAGCAGGCCCTGGAGCTGCTGACCCGGGCCTGCCCGGAGGGCCCAGACAGCAAGAGCGCCCTGGAAATCGGCCCCGGGGATGGCCAGTTCCTGCTCGAGCTGGCCGCCCGTTTCGATAGGGTGCTGGGCCTGGACAATGCCGAGGCCATGCTGGAGCGGGCCCGAAGCCTGGCCGTCGCCAAGCGGCAAAATGTACAACTGATACTGGGTGAGTGGCCGGCCAATGCCTCCACCCTGCCCACGGTGGATGCCGTGGTGCTGAACATGGTGCTGCATCATCTGCCCGCCCCCGCCAGCGCCATCGGCGCAGCGGCACGACAGTTGAACGAAGGCGGCACCCTGCTGATCACCGACCTGTGTCGGCATGATCAGCACTGGGCCCACGAGGCCTGTGGTGATTTCTGGCTTGGCTTTGAAGAAGCCGATCTGGTGGACTGGGCCGGCCGCGCCGGTCTTGAATTGCAGGAAAGCCAGTTTCTGGCACTGCGCAATGGTTTTCAGGTGCAGGTAAGAACATTCAGGAAGAACTGTAAATAGCAAGCGAGAGGCTGCGAGGCACGAGTGCCGCCGGTCGTTTCAGGAAAGCCATTCGCGAGTTGCGAGAAACGAGTTTCGAACGTCAAAGACCCAGCCTTTCAGGTTTTTGCACTTCGAAACTCGAAACTAAGAATTTTTCTGCGTTGTGGCGTGATGCATGCAGCGTGAAGCGTTAACCAAAGGGAGCACTCCAGTAATGAGTGAATATTCCATCTTTACCTCCGAGTCTGTATCCGAAGGCCACCCGGATAAAATGGCCGATCAGATCTCGGACGCCGTTCTGGATGCCATCATCAAGGATGACCCCCATGCACGGGTGGCGGTGGAAACCATGGTGAAAACCGGTATGGCCATCGTCGCCGGTGAAGTCCGTACCAGCACCTATGTGGAACTGGAGGACATCGTTCGCCAGGTCATTCTGGATATCGGCTACGACAGCTCCGACAAGGGTTTCGACGGCGCCAGCTGTGCGGTACTCAACGGCATCGGCAAACAGTCCGCGGATATTGCGATCGGTGTGGACGAGGCCGAGGACAAGGAAATGGGCGCGGGTGACCAGGGCCTGATGTTCGGCTTTGCCACCGACGAGACCGACACCCTGATGCCGGCGCCGATTTATTACTCCCACCGTCTGGTGGAGCGTCAGGCAGAGTTGCGCAAGAACGGCACACTGCCGTGGCTGCGCCCGGATGCGAAAAGTCAGGTCACCTTGCGCTACGACAACGGCAAGCCGGTGGCCGTGGATGCGGTGGTGCTGTCCACCCAGCACGCGCCGGAAATCAAGCTGGCGGATCTGCGTGAAGCGGTGATGGAAGAAATCATCAAGCCGGTACTGCCAGAAGAGTGGCTGCACAAGGACACCCTGTACCACGTGAACCCCACCGGGATTTTCGTGATCGGCGGCCCCATGGGTGACTGCGGCCTGACCGGTCGCAAGATCATCGTGGACACCTATGGCGGCATGGCTCGTCATGGTGGCGGCGCCTTCTCCGGCAAGGACCCATCCAAGGTAGACCGCTCCGCAGCCTACGCTGGCCGCTATGTGGCCAAGAACATCGTTGCCGCCGGCCTGGCCAGCAAGTGCGAGATCCAGGTGAGCTATGCCATTGGCGTGGCCGAGCCCACTTCCATCTCCGTCAACACGTTCGGCACCGGCAAGATCAGCGACAACGCTATCGTCGACCTGGTCCGCGAGCACTTCGACCTGCGCCCGCGCGGCATCATCGAAATGCTCGACCTGCGCAAGCCGATCTACCGGCCCACCGCCAGCTACGGCCACTTCGGCCGCGAAGGCTTCAGCTGGGAGAAAACCGACAAGGCGGCTGATCTGGCCAAGGCGCTTTAACCACGGCATCGCTGCTGGCGCCGTCTCTCGAACGGCGCCGGCAAAGTCCCGATAACGTCTGCCCTGTGAGGGGCGCTGCAGCGGCATGACCGCGAGGCTCGCAGGGCAGACACATAAGGAACAACGGCGCCCATTCGTCAAAAACGAATGGAGAACACCATGAACGCAAAAGCGGACACCTTTACCGACTTTAAAGTCGCCGATATTTCCCAGGCCGCCTACGGTCGCTCCGAGATTCATATTGCCGAAACCGAAATGCCGGCACTGATCACCATCCGCGAAAAGTACCGGGCCGAACAGCCGCTGAAAGGCGCCAAGATCATCGGCTGTATCCACATGACCATTCAGACTGCGGTGCTGATCGAAACCCTGGTCGCGCTGGGCGCTGAAGTACGCTGGTCCAGCTGCAACATTTTCTCCACCCAGGACCACGCCGCTGCCGCCATCGCTGCCGCCGGCGTACCGGTATTCGCCTGGAAAGGCGAAACCGAAGAAGAGTACATGTGGTGCATTGAGCAGACCTGTCGCGACGGTAATGGCGAGCTGTGGGAAGCCAACATGATCCTGGATGACGGCGGCGATCTGACCGGCTACATCCACGAGACCTATCCGCAGATGCTCGACAACATCCACGGCATCACCGAAGAAACCACCACCGGTGTGCACCGTCTTTACGAGATGCTGAACAAGGGCACCCTGAAAGTGCCGGCAGTGAACGTGAACGACTCCGTCACCAAGAGCAAGAACGACAACAAGTACGGTTGTCGCCATTCTCTCAATGACGCCATCAAGCGCGGCACCGACCATCTGCTGTCCGGCAAGAAAGCGCTGGTCATCGGTTATGGTGATGTGGGCAAGGGTTCTGCCCAGTCCTTGCGCCAGGAAGGCATGATCGTGAAGGTCACCGAAGCGGACCCGATCTGTGCCATGCAGGCCTGCATGGACGGCTACGAAGTGGTCAGCCAGTTCAAGGACGGCGTCAACGACGGCAGCGAAGCCTCCATCAACAAGGAACTGCTGGGCACCACCGACCTGCTGGTCACCACCACCGGCAACTTCAACGTCTGTGACGCCAACATGCTCAAGGCCCTGAAGAAAGGCGCCGTGGTCTGCAACATCGGCCACTTCGACAACGAAGTGGACACCGCCTTCATGCGCAAGACCTGGGAATGGGAAGAAGTGAAGCCGCAGGTGCACAAGGTATGGCGCGACAAGGCCGAGGGCGATTTCCTGCTGCTGCTCTCCGAGGGTCGCCTGGTGAACCTGGGCAACGCCACCGGCCACCCCAGCCGCATCATGGATGGTTCTTTCGCCAACCAGGTACTGGCGCAGATGTACCTGTTCGACCAGGGCTACGCCAAGCACTCTGACACCGTGAAGGAAAAAATGCTCAAGGTGGAAGTACTGCCCAAGCACCTGGACGAAGAAGTGGCCCGCTATATGGTGCAGGGCTTCGGTGGCGTGATCACCAAGCTGACCAAAGAGCAGGCAGACTACATCGGCGTGGACGTGAAAGGCCCGTACAAGCCAGAGCACTACAAGTACTAAAAGCGATCAACCACAGAGGACACAGAGAATACTGAGGGAAAAACCGCACAATCCATGTATGGGTTTTAACTCTGGCACCTCTGTGTCTCTGTGGTGACACTGCTTTTGATCGAAAAGGCACCGCCAAATGAGCAAAAGAATCAGTTTTGAATTTTTCCCGCCGAAAACCGATGCGGGGAAAGAAAAGCTGCTGGCTACCCAGCAGAAACTGCTGGCAAAAAAGCCGGAGTTTTTTTCCTGCACCTTTGGTGCCGGCGGCTCCACCCGTGACAACACCCGCGACATGGTCAACCAGTTGCGCGATCAACATGGCGATACGGCTCCACATCTGAGCTGCATCGGCCAGAGTCGCGACGAAATTCTGGAGCTGGTGAACGGTTACAAGGATGCCGGCGTGACCCGCATCGTGGCCCTGCGTGGCGACCTGCCCTCCGGCATGGGCTATGCCCAGAGCGAGATCAAGTACGCCGACGAACTGGTACAACTGATCCGCGAGGAAACCGGCGATCATTTCACCCTGGAAGTCGCCGCCTACCCGGAAATGCATCCCCAGGCGCGCAGCTTCGAAGACGACATCGCCCACTTCAAGCGCAAGGTTGACGCCGGCGCCAACAGCGGCCTGACCCAGTACTTCTACAACGCTGACGCCTATGGCTACTACCTGGACGCGCTGCAGAAAATCGGCTGCGACGCCCCGGTCTACCCGGGCATCATGCCGATTCTCAACGTGGCCAACCTGGTGCGCTTCTCCAGCACCTGCGGCGCCGACATTCCCCGCTGGCTGCACAGCAAGCTCAACGACATCAAGGATGACGATGCCGCAGTAAAAGCCTTCGGCGAGGAAGTAGTCACCCGGTTGTGCGAACGCCTGCTGGCCATGGGCGCACCGGGCCTGCATTTCTACACCATGAACCAAGCCGGCCCGAATCTGCGAATTCTGGATAACCTGGGGCTGTGAGAAGCAGTGAACAGTGAACAGTGAACAGTGAACAGTGAACAGTGAACAGTGAACAGGATAGGCTGCCTTAGCCGCCTATCCTGTCAATCTCTTGGTTCTTTCTTTTCGCTATTAACTGTTAACTATTCACTGTTAACTATTATGCTTTTCCGCTATTTCCCTTAGCGCATAACCGTATTTCCCCACCCGCTTCCTCCTCCCTAAGCTTGAATATGAACATTCACGGAGCTGGCCTGGAGCCAGTCATAAACTGCCCTTCTGGCAGCTCCCTAATCCCGGCTTACCATCTCCGGGAGGAGGTCTATCATGCCTGCCCGCGCACTGGCTGATTTTCTCGACAACAACAATGTGAACTACCATTGCTATAACCACCCACCAGCTATTACCGCTTCCGAGGTGGCCCAGTTCAGCCATATTCCCGGACGCCACATGGCCAAGACGGTGATCGTGGATGTGGACGGCGAGCTGGCCATGGCTGTGCTGCCATCGGATCAATACCTGGATCCGGAACGGCTGCGCCAGGCCCTGAATGCCGAAAGCGTCCGGCTGGCCCCGGAGGAGGAATTCAAGGATCGCTTCCCGCTTTGCGAACCTGGTGGCGAGCCACCCTTCGGCAACCTCTACAACATGAAGGTGTATGTGGACGACACCATGATCAGCGAAGACTGGCTGGCCTTTAATGCCGGTACCCACACGGAAGTGATCAAGATGGGCATGGGCGATTTTCTCCGTCTGAGCGAAGCCCAGTCCTGCTCCTTTGCCATGCTGCATTGATCTTCACCAGCACCACCATCCCCTCTTACCCCCGCCTTCGCGGGGGTATTTTTTGTCTGCTCACTGCCGGCACACTGTCATCCCTCCGCCAGATCACCATGGTATGCTGACGAAAAATCAGCTGATGGAAATGCTTCGAATGTCCCGCTCCCCCCTGCGCCGTACCAAGATTGTCGCCACCGTTGGCCCTGCGTCGTCGTCCGAGTCTCGACTCGATGCCCTGATCCGGGCCGGCGTCAATGTGTTCCGCCTAAACTTTTCCCACGGCAACGCCGATACTCACCGACAAACCGCGCAAACCATTCGCCACTGTGCGGAGCTGTGCGGCGAACATGTGGCGATTCTGGCAGACCTGCAGGGGCCGAAAATCCGCATCGGCAGTTTTCCCGGTGGCCCCATCCTGCTAAAGGCCGGGCAACCCTTTGCCCTGGATACTGCCCTGGCAGACGATGCCGGCAACGACCAACAGGTGGGAGTGAGTTACCCACCCCTCCCGAACGATTGCCAGCCTGGCGATGTGCTACTGCTTAACGACGGCCTGCTCGAGCTGAAAGTCACCGCTATCACCGGCACCCGGGTGGACTGCACCGTGCTGGTGGGCGGCGAGCTGTCTGATCACAAGGGGGTAAACCGCAAGGGCGGCGGCCTCAGCGCCCGGGCTCTCACCGACAAGGATCTGGCCGACATCGTCACCGCCGCCGACATGGAAGTGGATTTTCTCGCCTTGTCCTTTCCCCGCGACGCCGAAGACGTGGAAGAAGCCCGCCGCCGCTACCGGCAGGCCGGTGGCGAAGGCGGCATCATTGCCAAGATTGAGCGAGCCGAAGCGGTGGCGGATGATGCCACCCTGGATGCCATCATCGAAGCCTCCGACGGCGTCATGGTGGCGCGCGGCGACCTGGCGGTGGAGATCGGCGACGCCGAACTGGTGGGGGTGCAGAAACATATTATTCGCCGGGCACGGGCCCTCAACCGCTTCGTCATCACCGCCACACAGATGATGGAATCCATGATCCATAGCCCGCAACCCACCCGTGCGGAAGTCTCCGATGTGGCCAATGCGGTACTGGATGGCACCGACGCGGTGATGCTGTCAGCGGAAACCGCGGTCGGCGAATATCCGGTGGAAACCGTACAGGCCATGGACCGCATCATTCTTGGCGCAGAGCGTACCTGGCAGGAAAGGCGCACTGACCGTCCCATCAACGACAATACCGACAACATCGATGAAGTGATTGCCATGGCCGCCATGCAGGCTGCCAACCGTCTCAGCAAGGTCACCGCCATCATTGCCATGACCGAAAGCGGCAACACCCCGCGGCTGATGTCCCGGTTGCGCTCCGGCATCCCCATCTATGCCTTCACGCCCTATCCCAGCAGCCAGCGCCGGGTGGCTATCCTGCGTGGCGTGCGCGCCATCCCCTTTGACAGCCATGCCATTGCCAGCGATGAAGTGAACCGCCGTGCGGTGGTGATCCTGGAAGAAATGGGCGTGGTGCAGGAGGGCGACCGGGTACTGATCACCAAGGGCAACTACAACGATGCCCACGGCGGCACCAACACTCTTAAGGTGATCCAGGTGGGCGGCAATATTCAGTAGCACGTCACCTGAACCCCTGGCGCCCTGTAACAGCCCCTAACCAATCCCATACGCAAAAAGACGCCAGTAACGGAACGGCGGTACTAGACTGGTTCTCACACTTCCCACAGGAAGCATAACAATGAGAATCGGTCTGGTTGTGGACTCGGGTTGTGATCTGCCCAAGGACTTTATTGACGCTAACAACATCCTGGTAATGCCGGTACCCATCCGCATCGGCAAGGAAATTTTCGTGGACGACCGCGACCCGCAACGGGCCCGCGAATTTTACGCCCGCCACGAAGTGGACAAGAACCACGATGCGGAAACTGCGCCCCCCACGGTGGACCAGATCCGTACCCTGTTCCTGGAACAGGCGGTGGGCGAATTCGACTACGCCCTGGTGCAGACGGTACCGAAAAGCCGCAGCCCAATCTTCGAAAATGCCACCGAAGCGGCCCATGCCATCCTCGGTGACTACAGGAAATACCGCGAAGCCGCCGGCCGGGAAGGTCCCTTTCGCATCCGGGTCAGTGACAGCCAGACGCTGTTTGCCGGCCAGGGGGTACTGGCGGCAGAAACCATGCGACTTATCAATGCCGGCATGAAAGTCGGCGACATCCGCCAGCGCATCAGCGATCTGACCCCGAAAACCTCGGGTTACGCTGTGGTTCCCGATCTCTACTACGTACACAAACGAGCCCGCAAGAAAGGCGACAAGAGCGTGGGTTTTGTTGGCGCACTGATGGGCTCGGCGCTGGATATCAAACCCATCCTCTGCGCCCGCCAGGACCAGACTTTCCCGGTGGCCAAGGTACGCGGCTTCGAAACCGCTGTTGAGAAAATGTTCACCCACGCCTGCGCCTGCGTGGAACAGGGCCTGCTGACCCCCATCGTCTGCGTCAGTTACGCCGGGGATCCGGATGCGGTTTATCAAATGCCCGGCTTCAGCAAACTGAAAGCCACCACGGAAGAGCACCAGGTGGATCTGCTGATCAGCCATATGGGGCTCACCGGCGGCGTCAATATCGGCCCCGGCGCCATTAGCGTGGGCTTTATCTCCGACCATATGGACTTCGCCTGAGCCTGGCCTGCGGCCGGAATCCGGGGTCAGGCGCGGTCAATCTGGGCTTTAGCAGCAGCGAGCCGGGCTGAACCATCGTCACCGCGCTTTCTTGAGCGCCGCCCGGCAACGGCTTTTCGGCAACACCCATCCTCCTCCAATGCTGGCATAGTAGCGCCAGCCATAGGCAGGCTGCGCCAGACAGCCTGTATTCAGGGCGACCCGGAGCGTGCTCCGGGCCGCTGTATCAAAGGAGGAACCATGTCTGATTCCATCAGTACCTTGAAGAACAAGGGGCTGCCAGCGGATGCGCTGGCCTTTATCGAGTCCCTGCCCGCCGACCAGGCCGGCAAACTGGCCGATGCCGTCCTTGCGGCTCTGGAAACCAAAGACGCCAGAGTCGAAAAAGCGATGAACAATGCACTTAACGTCGTGCCCGGGCCCTTCCGCCGCCCGGTGAAAAAAATGCTGTTCGGTTAAGGAGACAGACATGCATATTGAAACTCAGGCCGAACTGCTCAAACTCAGCCGCTTGCTGGAAAACCAGGAAAGCGATCTGGCTTTCCTCGACGGTCAGAATCTCGACACCCTGGCCTCCTTCCGCAGTGCCATATCCGGTTTTTTCTACGAACAGCATCAGGACAGCTATCAGCGCCTGGCCGGCATCAGCAAACTGGTACCCACCGGTGCCAGCGCCAAACTGGCAACCACCGTACTCGGTTCCGTACTCGCCGCCGGCATTGCCTCCGAGCTGCCCCCGGAGCGCGCCATCAAGCTGGCCGACAAGCTGCCGGAAGATTTTCTGGCCAAGCTCTGCATCCATCTTGAACCCAAGTACTCCCGGGATCTGCTGGCCGCCATGCCCGACAAGATTGTCGCTTCCGTGGCGAAGACTCTGCTGGCCATGGGCGAGCACATCACTCTGGCCCGCTTTGTCGCCGTGATTCAGCCCTCCGCCCTGCAAGCCGTCACCAGCAGCATCGAAGACGGCGAAGCCATGGTAAAGATTGCCCTGTACCTGGCAGATAAGAGCAAGCTGGACACCGTGCGGGCACTGCTCAGCGAAGCGCAGCAACGGGCCACCCTGAAAGCCGCCACCGACCATGAACTGTGGCCGGCAGTACTGTCCCTGAACGAACACCTGAACACCGAACTGCGTGGCCAGATGGGCAACCTGGTGGCCGAACAGGGCGAAACCGTCATCAGCCACATTATTGAAGTGGCCAGCGAACAGTGCCTGTGGACCAACCTGCTACAGGCAGTGAACGCCATGGACAACCAGCATCAGCAGATGGTGGTGAATGTGCCCAAGCTGCGCGAAGCCCCTGTCATGGAAAGCCTGATCACCACCGTGGCCAGTGAAAGCAGCTGGGATGAATTGCTCACCCTGTTGCCGCTGCTGGATCAGGAACACCTGACACCGGCCGTGGATGTGCTCACCGAGCGCCAGCCCGAGGCACTGGGCCAGGCGCTGGCCCAAGCCCACGACAGCAGCCTGCTGGGCCTGTTCGGCCATTTGCCTGATGCGGAGCTGCCGCGGGTGGCCAAGGTGCTCAAGAGCCAGGCCGCCGATAGCTGGCAGGCCTTCGTGGCACGCAACGGCGACGCCCACGAAATCGAGGCACTGAAAGCACAGATGGCGTAGCTAAAAATGCCGGGCGATGGCCCGGCATTTTTTATTCAGCACCTTCAGGGTACTGCGGCAAGTCATCGTTGATGGCCCACCAGTTACTGGCCGACTCCGTATAGATATGAAATGCGGGCCGCGTGGCCAGCGGCTCATTCAACAGCCCTGCCCGAATCCGTACCACGCCAGGTTTGCTCTCATGACAACTGTAAATCGGCGAACCGCACTCCCGGCAGAACACCCGCTGCTTGCCCGGCGAAGATTCATAGCTTTTCAATAACGCTTCACCACTGACCCAGTGCAACTTGCCACTCTCCACCGGAATATTGGTCACCAGCGCCGTGCCCTGAGCCTTGCGACACTGCTGGCAGTGGCACACCTGAATCGGCGCCAGCTCACCGGCAATTTCAAAGGTAACACCGCCGCAGAGACAACTTCCCGTATACATATCCACTCCATTTTAGTTGCTGTAGGAGCTCCTCTTGAGGGGCGAACCGCGCTTGCGCGGAAATTGCCCGCAGGGCGATCAGGCCTTCCTGAACTCGACAGACCTTTCCAGAAGAACCTGTCTCCCTCCCATTCCGCTTCGCCCCTCAAGAGGGGCTCCTACAAAAGCAGGTTTCAGCGCCTTTCAACGCACCATACCCTCCACCAGAAAATCCACAAACTGACGCACCTTGGGCGACAGATGC
>NZ_JBNPEC010000216.1:0-2057 GCF_051117345.1 Alcanivorax sp. | reverse complement strand
CGCGCCAGCCCGGTACGCAATGTGGTTCAATTGCCGCCGCTGTCCTACCACATTTGCGTTCGGGCCCGGGGGTGACATCAATCTGGATTACGACCACCGCATTGGCCAGCAGGCGCGCCAGGACAAATGGGCGGTACTGCCCGCACGCAGTAAAGGGGACGAGCTGGTGTTCAATGTGCTCTGCCCGGCCTGTGCGCGGCGTCTTGGTGTGGCTGGCTGCGATGGTCGCATGGAGCTTGCGGCTCCGGTGATTGACCAGATCTGTCAGGCCATGCGTGAGGCTTCTGGCGAAGCGGCCTGAGCGTTTCTGTCATCGTCGCCCTTTTCGCGTCTGGGTAGACTGGCGGGTAATTCAGAGGAGTTACCCATGAACGCCGATTCCATGTCCCTTTCTCATGCTCTTGCCGAGCGCCGTTCCGTGCGCGGTTTTCTCGACAAGCCAGTATCGCAATCAGAGCTTGAGGCGATTTTCTCACTGGCCCAGCACGCTCCTTCAAACTGCAATATCCAGCCCTGGCAGGTTTGGGTGGCCAGTGGTGAAACCCGTAACGCGTTACGCGAGCGTCTGGTGGACAAGGTCAGCCGGGGCATCCCTTTTGCGCCGGACTATGAGAGCCTGCCCCGTTTCCAGGGTCTATACCGGGAGCGGCAGGTGGATTGCGCCATGGCGCTCTACGGCAGCATGGGGATAGCCCGGGAAGACCGGGAGGGTCGTCGCCGTGCGGAGCTGCGCAACTTCGAACTGTTTGATGCCCCCCATGTGGCCTTTATCGGCATGGAGCGGGATTTCGGCGTTACCGTGGCTCTGGATGTGGGTATGTACGTGCAGTCCCTGCTGCTGGCCATGACCGCTCATGGCGTGGGCACTTGTGCCCAGGGCAGCATGCGCTACTACCCTGACGATGTGCGTGAACTGCTGGGGATTCCGGACAGCACCGCCATCGTGCTGGGCATCAGTTTCGGCTACGAAAACGCCGACGTGGCAGCCAACCGAACCCGGGTCGGGCGAGTGCCGCTGGGTGACTCGGTACGCTTCTGTGGCGGCGCTTGAGCGGACAGTAGGGGCTGGATTGTGGTACAATTCCCGTTTTCCCAGCGCAATGGACCCCCATGATTATCGTCAAAGGCTCTTTCCCCGTGAAACAAGACCAGCAACCAGAAGCGCTGGAGCTGGTGCAGGCGTTGGCGAAATCCTCCCGGGGTGAACACGGCTGTCTGGCTTACGAGGTATACCTGCAGGCGGATGAGCCGCGGGTAATCGTGGTCTGGCAGCAGTGGAGTGATCTGGATGCGCTGGAAATCCATTTTGGCTCCGAGCATGTGGATGCCTTTCTGGATGCCATCCCCGACATGATTGACGGCGATGTAACGTCCGCGCGCTTTGATGTGAGCAGCCTGGACGGCGAGCCTATCGTTGAAGAGGTGGGCGAGATCGCTCCGCTGGTGCTGGCGGACAATATTACCCTGCACTGAGTGTCGCGCCCCAGGTAACCTGCCGCACGCCTCATGCGTGCAGATGTCATTCCCGCCCCGCGCTTCCTGCGCTACCCTCTGGGTTCTGTTGCAGGAGCCTCCATGAAAACCCGTATTGATTCCGTCGAAGAGATTACTCGCAGTTTTGCCGGGCAGGGCTATATCTGTAGTGAGCAGATTGCCCTGGCGATCTACCTTGCCGCGCAATTGCACAAGCCGGTGCTGGTAGAAGGTCCCCCCGGGGTGGGCAAGACCGAACTGGCCAAAGCGGCGGCGGCGTTTCTGGAAGCCCCGTTGATCCGCCTGCAATGCTACGAGGGGCTGGATGAAAGTCGGGCCCTGTACGAGTGGAAGTACGGCAAGCAATTGCTCTACACCCAGTTGTTGCGTGACAAGCTGGGCGGCATGCTGGCGGACACCGACAGTCTGGAAGCGAGCATGGAGCGGTTGGGTGATCTGGGCGAAGCGTTCTACAGCGATACCTTTCTGGAACCGCGCCCCCTGTTGCATGCCCTGCGCAGTGACGAGCCGGCGGTGCTGCTGATCGACGAAATCGACAAGGCGGACCAGGAATTCGAAGCCTT
>NZ_JBNPEC010000232.1:0-12105 GCF_051117345.1 Alcanivorax sp. | reverse complement strand
TCAGCAATCAGGTCGTTGAATGCTTGGTGCTCCAGGGAGTGCATGGCTTCCTGGCCAATAAAACCGGAAATATCCTTCTGGCGATCCTTGTCTTCTACCTGGTCGCGCAGGGCACGAACAGAATCCACGAAGAAGCGTTCGCCGTCCGGAAACGTCAGCGACAGGATATTCAGCAGATGGGTCAGTACCGGGTCGTTGTCGAACCAGTAGTCATCGTGCTGTATGCCATCGAAGGAAAATCCCATGCGACGCGGAATAATGGGCACAGAAGGGTGCTTCTTTTTTTTCACCAGCTTCAGATTCATCAGTGTCTCCTGGTACGAATGTCATTGCTGACATCAATCAATGACAACTACTATGCGAGGTCTTGCAGTCAAGGTCTTGTCGTGGAGGGCCAACAAATGGTGAGTTCGGGCCGTCCCTGGGGAAGTGCCGGGATACCGGGTATTTACGTGGTATTGCTCTATGACGTGCTGGTGAGCATGGAGCTGGATGCCCCGTCACTGCTGGCTGGGCTGGGGGTGAGTCGCGATGAGCTGCTGGCCCCGGACCGGCGGGTATCCATGTCCCTGGCGCAGACCGTGGCCGAGCGGGGCGTGGCCATGGTCGGTGATAAAGGGTTGGGGTTCCGCTATGCCCGGGCCATGAGCATCACCCTGCATGGCCCGGTTGGCCTGCTGGCCTTGTCCAGTGCCTGCGCCCAGGATGCCCTGGATGCAGCCTGCCGCTTTCTTGGCCTGCGGGCTCCCTTTCTGGTTATCGATCAGACCCGCCAGGGGGAGATGGCCCACCTGCAACTGCGCAGCACTGCATCCCTGGGGGTGGCCCATGATTTTGTTATCGAGGCCATGCTGGTGGGGCTGGTGTTCATGATCGAGCAGTTGCTGGATGCGCCACCGCAAGGCCTGGAGATTCGCCGCTGCGGGCCTGCCCCTGCCTATCTGTCGACCCTGAAACAGGAAGTGGGGGTGCCGGTGCTGTTTGATCAGGATGAGGATGCCCTGGTCTTTCCGCAGTCGGCCCTGGCGGCCCGTCCGCGTCTGGCCGACCCGCAGGTGGCGGCCCTGGCCCGGGAGCAGTGCGAGCTGGAGTTCCGTCAGTGGCGTACCGAGGAGGATGGCGTCATGGCCGAGCGGATACGTGGCGCCCTGCAGGATCGCCCGGCGCCGTTGCCGTCCCTGGAAGCCATGGCAGAAAAATTGTCGGTGTCACCGCGGACCCTCAAACGCCACCTGCAACAGTCCGGGCTTAGCTACCGGCAACTTCAGGATCAGGAGCGTTATCGTCAGGCCCAGCGCCTGCTGGCGAAGCCGGATAACAGCATCAGCGAGGTGGCTTATTCCTTGGGGTACAGCGATGTGGCCAACTTCTCCAAGGCGTTCAAGCGCTGGAGTGGGGTCACGCCACGGGCGTATCGGGAGCAGAGGTAAGGGCAGGATCTTAGCTCCTAGCTGCGAGCTACAAGCTACAAGCTAAGAACTAGAAGCCGCGAGAAGGCGGAGATGAGTGCTCCGCTGTGCCAGCGCACGGAGCCTGCCAGGGGGCATCAAGGCAGCTGAAAAAAAAGCCGCACCCAGATAATGGGCGCGGCCTCTTTACTTGCTGCTTACCGCGAAACTATCTCGCGTTGCAGCTTGAAGCTTGTGGCTTGCCTTACCCTTTTTCGTAGGCTTCCACGGATTTCAGGATCTCGGCTTTGGCGGCTTCGGCGCCGTCCCAGCCATCGACCTTCACCCACTTGCCAGCTTCCAGCTCTTTGTAGTGCTCGAAGAAGTGCTTGATCTGGGCCAGCAGCAGCTCGGGCAGATCGTTGATGTCTTTCACGTTGTCGTAGATCTTGGTCAGCTTGGTGTGCGGTACCGCCACCAACTTGGCATCTTTACCGGCTTCGTCGGTCATGTTCAGGATGCCGACCGGGCGACAGCGGATCACGGAACCGGGAACCACCGGGTAGGGGGTTACAACCAGCACGTCCAGCGGGTCGCCGTCTTCGGACAGGGTGTTGGGGATGTAGCCATAGTTGGCCGGATAGAACATGGGAGTTGCCATGAAGCGGTCGACGAATACGGCGTTGCTGTCTTTGTCGATCTCATACTTGATCGGGTCAGCGTTGGCCGGGATCTCGATGACCACGTAGATGTCTTCCGGAATCTCTTTCCCGGCGGGAACCTTAGCAAAATCCATGATCTATCCTTCTCAAACAGGGTTGGTGGTGGGCGCGGATTATAGCAATGCAAGGCGGTCCCGGCTAATGGCGGAAAGTCGTAGCCGAAGGGGTAGGGAGAAAAGCTTTATGGTCAATGGGTTAGGAGCCCATGGTGGGCTCCCTGGCGAGTTATTGGGCCTCGCTCCAGCCGGGGTAGTTGCCCTCAAGCAGTCGCACTTTCTTGAAACCGGCGTCCTCCAGCACGGTGGCGGCGGCGCTGGCGCGGCGCCCGGAGACGCAGTACAGGACGATTTCCTGCTTGCGGTATTGCTTGAGCATGTCCAGATGCTGTTCCATCTGCTTGGCCGGCACCATGATGGCGCCGGGAATGTGGCCGGCCAGGTACTCATCCTCGTCACGGACATCAATGATGATGGGGGCCCGGTCGGCCTGCATGGCCTGTTTGAGCTCGTTGATGCTGATACTGTCGGCAGCCCACAGTGGGGTGGCGAGAATGCTCAGCAGTACCAGTAGGCCCAGGCTGAAACGTTTCATGACTCTGACTCCTGTCGGGTTTGCCATTCCTGCAACGCGTCCCACAGCTTTTCCGCATCCCGTACCATGCTGGCAATGGAGGGTTTTGCTCACGGGTTCTTCGTTTTACTTCCTGACGCTACCACCGCAGTGGTCCCGAGAACAGTGACAGGTGCACGGCAGTGACTTTTGCGGCGTAAACGGCACAATACTCGCAATCTGTATTCCGCCACCTGGTCCCAAGGAGCGTGTCCATGTCCGTCCACGAAATCACCCACCCTCTGGTTAAACACAAGCTGGGCCTGCTGCGCCAACAAAGCCTGTCCACCCGGAGTTTTCGCCAGCTCACCGCGGAGGTGGGCAGCTTGCTGACCTATGAAGCTACCAGTGATCTGCAGCTGGAGGATTATCAGGTGGATACCTGGATGGGCCCGGCACCGGCCCAGCGCATCAAGGGCAAGAAAGTCACGGTGGTGCCGATTCTGCGTGCCGGCATCGGCATGCTCGACGGGGTGCTGGAGCTGATACCCAGCGCCAAGGTCAGTGTGGTAGGAGTCTACCGCGACGAGGACACCCTGGAGCCGGTGGCCTACTTTGAAAAGCTGGCCCACGACATCGATGAACGGCTGGCTCTGGTGGTGGATCCCATGCTGGCCACCGGCGGCTCGCTAGTGGCCTGTATCGATATGCTCAAAAAGGCGGGTTGCCAACAGATCCGTGCCCTGGTGCTGGTGGCGGCGCCGGAAGGCATTGAAAAGGTAAAAGCGGCGCATCCGGACGTGGATATCTATACCGCCTCGGTGGATCAGGGGCTCAATGAGGATGGCTATATCATCCCCGGCCTGGGCGACGCTGGGGACAAGATCTTCGGCACTCGCTAATCCTCTCTGCTAAAACAGGAGCCTCCGGCATGCAACAGCCCGGATTCTGGAACTGGAAAATTATCCTTATCGGTGCGCAGATGCTGTTCGTGGCCTTCGGCGCCATGGTGCTGATGCCGCTGCTCACCGGGCTGGACCCCAGCGTGGCCCTGTTCACCGCCGGCCTGGGTACCCTGCTGTTCCAGTGGATCACTCGTCGCTCGGTGCCAGTGTTTCTGGCGTCGTCATTCGTGTTTGTGGCGCCTATCGCCCATGGCGTCGAGCAATGGGGTGTCTCGGCCACCATGGGGGCGCTGCTGTGTACCGCCGTGGTTTATGTGGTGCTGGGCGCTCTGGTGAAATGGCGCGGCCCTGGCTTTCTGCACCGGCTGATGCCGCCGGTGGTTACCGGCCCCATCATTATGGTGATCGGGTTGAGCCTGGCGCCCACGGCGGTGAACTTCGCCATGGGCATGACCGGCAATGGTGCTGAGCGGCTTTTCCCCTACGGTGAGGCGCTGCTGGTGTCCATGGTGGCCCTGTTGGCCACCATGTTGGTGGCAACCCTGGGGCATGGCCTGTTCCGCTTGTTGCCGATTCTTTGCGGTGTAGTCAGTGGTTACCTGGCAGCTCTGCTGATGGGGATGGTGGATTTTACTGCGGTAGAACAGGCTGGCTGGTTGGCTATGCCGGACTTCGTGGCGCCCAGCTTCCAGTGGCAGGCGATCCTGTTCATGGTGCCAGTGGCGCTGGCACCGGCCATCGAACACGTGGGCGACGTTCTGGCGATCAGCAGCGTCACCGGCAGGGATTACATCCGCAAACCCGGCCTGCATCGCACCCTCACCGGCGACGGTATCGCCAGCATGGCTGCCGCCTTGTTCGGCGGCCCGCCCAATACCACTTACTCGGAAGTCACCGGGGCGGTGATGCTGACGAAAGTGTTCAACCCGGTCGTGATGACCTGGACTGCGTTATTTGCCATCAGCCTGGCGTTTATCGGCAAATTCGGTTTGTTGCTGCAAAGCATTCCTACCCCGGTCATGGGAGGCATCCTGATTCTCATGTTTGGTTCCATTGCCAGTGTAGGCATGAGCACACTGATCAAGGCGCGGGTGGATCTCAATGCCCAGCGCAATCTGGTGATCGTGGCGGTTACGCTGATTTTCGGTATCGGCGGCATGGTGATGGGCAATGGCGATTTCACCTTGCAGGGGATCAGCCTTTGTGGATTGGTGGCGGTGATTATGAATCAGGTTCTGCCAGCTGCGCCGGCGATCAGTGATGATCTGAATGAAGAGCGCGCCTACGTAAAAGATGTGTTGGAGTGCGGTAACGAGAGAAAATAGTTGGTACACCGGTGCTTGTTTATTGTGTTTTTATTTTCCCGGTAAGCAAATAGTTTTTTATGGATAAAAAGTTTTTTGCTTACTATTTTACAAATGAAATCCGCAAAAATAATTTCCGCAAAAATAATTTTGTAAAATTACATCTTTGTAATTGTTCCTGTCATTTTAATTGCGCATTGTTTGTCCCTGATGAAATCAAGGAAGTCTTTCATAAGGGAACAGACTATGAAATTTAATCGCCTCATTTTGCCGGCCATTGTCGCCGCTCTTGCCACTGGTTGTGCCAGTAACCAGACAGTGCAGGAAAGCGCCGAATATCAATCACTACAAAGCCAGCAGCAGCAACTGCAGCAGGAAAATCAGCAACTGCGTGCTGCGCTGAGCTCCAGTGAGCAACAGCCTGCCCCCGCGCCGGCGCCAGCGAGCTCCGGGAATCAGCTTCTTCCGCCAAACGCCAAGCCTGGCCATTGCTATGCGCGGGTTGTGATTCCGGAAACCTACAAGACCGAGATGCAGCGGGTCATGGTGTCCCAGGAAGACAGCAAGATCACCACCACACCTGCCCGTTATGAAACCGTCCAGGAGCAGGTGCTGGTCAGCGAAGCCTATGACAAGCTGAAAGTGATTCCGGCCACCTACAAGACGGTGACCGAGAAAGTGTTGGTGAAAGAAGCTACTACCAAGCTGATCACGAAGCCGGCGGAATATAAAACCGTTACCGAGCAGGTGCTGGTCAAGCCCGCCTACACCACCTGGAAAAAAGGTCGTGGCCCCATCGAGAAAATCGATGACTCCACCGGCGAGATTATGTGTCTGGTGGAAGTGCCTGCGGAATACAAGACGGTTAGCCGCAAGGAACTGGTACAACCCGAGCGTACCGAAGAAGTAAAAATTCCTGCGGTGTACAAAACCGTTACCAAGAAAGTGGTCGATCAGCCCGCGCGGACTGAAACAGTCACTGTGCCGGCAGTCTACAGCACGGTTGATGTGGTCAAGCAGGTAGAGCCGCCGAAAGAGAAGAAAACCGTTATCCCCGCCGTGTACAAGGACGTGCCCAAGCAGGTCAAGGTGACCGATGCCGATATGGAGTGGCGTGAAATCCTGTGTGAAACCAACACCACCCAGGATGTGGTCCGCCGCCTCCAGAAAGCCCTGGAAGATAAAGGCTACGATCCGGTGTGGATTGATGGTGTCTACGGTTCCAAGACCCGCGCAGCCGTGGTTGCTTACCAGAAGGACAACGATTTGGCCTCCGGTCAGCTGACCATGCAGACGCTGGACCACCTGGGCGTGAAACTCTAACGTCCTGCTCCTTTCCTAGTATTTAAGGCCGGCTTTTGCCGGCCTTTTTTTATCTGTCGAAAGGTTGCTTTTGTGTCAGGGTTGGTGATCTGATCATGCCACTCATTGCTGGGATATCAGATGAATAATATTGGATGGACTTGCAATCCAGAATGCCTGAAACCCCTCGGGTAAGTCTTCAATGTCATCGCGGCGTTGGCTTCCTTGCTCCCGGAAATACTCCGACGCCTGGCCAATATTGTTGGTCACAATTTCCAACCATATCTCGGATTGGCTGAGCCCAGGTTCGCAGTCCAGCCAGAGCACCTTGTCACCAAACTCAAATTTCGGCGTATCGCCTGGGCTGCTACCGGAAATATCCTTGAGCCGAAGCACATCCCGGTAAAAGCGTACGGTAGCCTTGTGCTCGTGGCTGGGCACTTTCATGGCGATGTTTCTACCAGGTTGAAATTGCAGGCCCATAAGTCCTCCATGTTCTCGATGTTGTCGCCTTGTTCACAAGGTGACATCTTTCCCTTGGCTGCCCCACAGCAGAACCGGTTCCGCGTATGACGGGTTACGCTGACTTCACCGAGATCTGCCAGGACACCCCAAAGCAATCCTGCAACCAGCCGAAGCAGGGGTTGAATCCATAATCGTCCAGGGGCATGAGCGGTTTGCCCTTTTCCTGCAGGGCGGCAAAGACGCGTTCGACGGTTGGCCTGTCGTCCAGGGTCAAACACAGTGACGTGGACGGCGTAAAATCAAACGCATGGGCCACTGGGCTGTCGATGCAATGCACGGTGGTATCACCAATGGCAAACACAGCTTCCTGAATGCTGCCCTCTTTGCCAGGGCCCTCCGGGCCATAGAGACCCTTGTGTATCAGGGTAAAGCCGGGAATGACATCCGCGTATAGAGCCAACGCCTGATTGGCCTGTCCCTGGAACATCAGCTGTATAGTCAGTTGTGTGCTCACGACTCCTCCGTTCCTGAAGCGGTACGATGTGCCGGGAAGATGGCGTTATTTCGCCAATACTTCGCGATAGTGGGCTTCCAGCTTCGTATGGCGTGGCCAGAAGGCGCTACGGGGTCTGCTGTTCAGTTCCTCGATCAAAATGCCCAGATGAGTATGCCAGCCACTGGCCACACTGCTGCGGGTGTCGATATCCGTGGGCAGCCGACGATGAGTAATTAGCAGATGTACCTGGTCGCCGTCCTCGCTCAGCTCAAAGGTCACCTCGCCCTCATTGTCGCCCCAGGTATGGGCCAGCACATGGGGCGGCTCGAAGCGGGTGATGGTGCCCGATAATGTGGCCTGATTCTCGATGTGTTTGTACTGCTGCGGAGCTGGTTGTTTGTCCTCGGACAGGTCCCGGTTATGGAAATGGATTTCCACCGCGCCGCCCACAAACTGCCCAAGCGCACCGCCGCCCAGCCAGCGGGCCCGCTTGTCCGGTTCGGTAAGATAGGCCCAGACACGCTCGATAGGGCCGGGCAGGGTGCGTTCCACCGTCAGGGTGGTGGCGTCGGTAAACTGCACATCGGGTTCCATGACAAATCTCCTTGTGTCTATGTGGCCTGAGTATCAATCGCCGTCTTTCAGGGCTTGCTCCAGAGCATCCAGCCTGTTGTTCCAGAATGTCCGGTAGCGTTTCAACCAGGCGTCCGCCTCGGCCATGGGCGCGGCATTCAGGCGGCAATGGTGGGTGCGGCCCTGTACCTCGCGGTGAATCAGCCCGGCCTTTTCCAGTACCTTCACATGCTTGGAGGCGCCAGCGAAGGACATGGCGAACGGTTCGGCCAGTTCCCCCACACTGCGGGGTCCCTGCTCCAGTTGTTGCAGCATGGCCCGGCGGGTGGGGTCGGCCAGGGCGGCAAAGACCGCATCAAGATGTTGATCAGAATGTTTAACCATACGGTTAAACATAAAGATGAAAATCGAGATATTCAACCATTTTGTTTAATTTAATCGACAGGCGGACAAGCGCCGGCCTGATTGCCTTCGCGCAGCTGGCCCAGCACCTGGCCCGCAGTGAGGGTAAGAAAGGCGCGTATCGGCAGTCCTGCATCGCGCAAGCGCCTGGCGGTCCAGGTATTGCAGGTATTACCGAACCAGAATGTCTCATTGGAAGGGAAGAAACGGCTGTCCCCATACAGGCCGGGGTCGCCAGCGGGTAATTCCCCTTGATCATCCAGCTGGAAAAACCCGGCCAGGCTCTCTTGCAGCTGAGCAAGCTGCTCGGTACTCAGGCACAGTGCCTGCAAATCCGTATGCGGCAGCATTTCCGGGTGCCGCTCCAGCCCCACCACATGCATGGCGGACCTGGTAGGCCACAACATGGCACGTACCCGAAGCCACAGGCTGTCATTCTGCCGGTAAAAGGCATCATCTCCCCAGCCGAACTCGTAGAACTGCGGCTCACTGAAGTGCGGCTCAAGAAATCCCAGGGCAGGGGAGAGCCGATCCGCCGGAAAGGCAATGCCGGTATGCCACCGGTGGCGTACCACCAGCACTGTGACATTATCGCCTTCGCCTCCGGCCATAACCGGCAGAGACAGCAACATCGCAAGCAAACTCGCCAAGAAACGCATCATGCTGCCAGTGTAGCAAGGCTATGACACGAAATACTGAGGGCGCCTCTGAACAATGTTGGACGTTGTACGCAATTGAGGCTTCTGGTTAATTTACGGATATAAAAATTGTAAGCCGCGAGTCCTGGTTGCTGCGTGTGACCATCTTCAATAACGACGTGCGGGGAATCCCCAGAAAGGTGTAATTGTGCACATGGTCAAATAACAAGGTTTTAATGGTGCATGCTGTATATTAATCGCCTACCGGAAATTTGAATAATGCCAGGCATGGCGATAGCGGGTAGTACAGGGAGAAGGAGTGACCCAATGACCCACATGATTCTCACCACATTCGATTGGGTGCCTGACGTTCCTCGCGGCTATGTCCGTGATCTGCGCATTCGCTGGGCGCTGGAAGAAGCTGGTTTGCCTTACCGTGTAGAGAGCGTGCCGTTCCGAGACCGGACTGCCGAGCATTTCTCCCATCAACCCTTCTGGCAGGTTCCCTGGCTGGTTGATGGGGATCTCTCCCTCTTCGAAAGCGGCGCCATTCTGCTGCATCTGGCAGAGCGCAGTGAGGCGCTGATGCCGGCCGACCCGCAATGCAGAAGCGAAGTGACTCAATGGCTCTTTGCGGCACTCAACTCGGTGGAAGCGGCAAGCCTGCCCTGGTCGTTGTTCAAGTTCTCTGGTGACACCGCAGACACACCGGGGAGGCAACACCTGGAGGGGTTTCTTCAGGCACGCTTGCAGCATATGGAAGCGGTGTTGGAGAAACGGGAGTGGCTGGTCGGCACTTTCTCTGCAGCCGATATTCTGATGGCGGATGTGTTGAGACTGGTGGACCGGTTTGACGGGTTGGCAGAATATCCCGCCTGTCGAGACTATGTGGCCCGCGCCACCGCTCGCCCGGCCTTTGTGAAGGCCCATGCGGATCAGATGGCCCATTTTGCGGCAGCAGACTGAAGCCCGTCTTTTAAAAGCGAATAGAGAATGAAGCCCCAGATAACCCTGGAACCATTAAACCCAGCCCATACTTTGCCCCTGTACGTCCTAACGGATGCCAATCGGGCCTACCTGCGCCAGTGGCTACCCTGGCTAGATCGGGTCCTGTCTCCGGAGGATACCGCGGCCTTTATCGAATCCGCCATGGCGGTGGCTTCCTCAGGTGGAGCGCCGAACTTTGTCATTATCCATGAGGGGGCTCTCTGCGGTGTTGCCGGTTTCCATGAGATCGACACGGTGCAGGGCATCGGTTCTATTGGCTACTGGCTGGCCGAGGTTTATACCGGTAAGGGGATTGTCACGGAAAGTGTCAGAGCCTTGTTGCAGATCGGCTTTGACGATTTCGACCTGAATAAAATCGAGATCCGCTGTGCCGTGGATAACCGGAAAAGCCGGGCCATACCGGAGCGGCTCGGGTTTACCCATGAAACGACGCTCCGGCAGAGCGAGTGGTTGTATAGCGGCTATGTGGACCAGGCGATTTATTCACTCCTTGTGACAGAGTACCGAGGCTGAAGCATATCTTTCCCGGTTCCTGCCCCGGTCGAGTACACTATCCGACCAACGATCAACTCGACCCTCAGACCCAGCCATGCCCCATTCCCACCCCATTGGTATCTTCGACTCCGGTATCGGCGGCCTGTCCGTAGCCGCGAAAGTCCGTGAGCTGCTGCCTGCCGACGATATCCTCTATGTGGCCGATTCCCGTCATGCGCCCTATGGTGACAAATCCGATGACTTTATTCTGGGGCGGATGAATACGGTGACGGATTTCCTGCTGGGGCGGGGAGCCAAGGCGGTGGTAGTGGCCTGTAATACGGCGACAACCTCGGCGATCGCGCAGCTGAGAGTCACCTATTCGGTGCCGATCATTGGTGTGGAGCCGGGGGTCAAGCCGGCGGTGCTGGCCACCCGTAGCGGGGTGGTGGGTGTGCTGGCCACACCGAGGACACTGCAGACCCATTCATTCAGTGCGCTGGCGGCACGGTTTTCCAGCACCGTGAGTATTGCGGTGCAGCCCTGTCCGGATCTGGTAGGCCAGATCGAGGCGTTGCGTTTTGATGACGACAGGACTCTGGAACTGCTGAAATGCTATATCTCGCCGCTGCTGGAGAAGGGCGCAGATACCATTGTGCTGGGATGTACCCATTACAACTACCTGGCTGAACGTATTGCGCAGGTGGCAGGGCCCGGGGTGCAGATCGTCAGCACCGAGTCGGCGGTGGCCCGGGAAGTGGTGCGGCGGTTGGGGAGCGAGGGGCTGCTGGCGGAATCCGGGAACACCGGGGGTGAGGCGTTTTATACCAGTGGCGAACTGGCGGTGTTCAGCCGACAGATTGACCGCTTGTGGGGGCCAGGCAAGGCGGTGCTCCCGCTATAGACGTGCGGGTCTTCAGGTTAAAAATGTGATGGCTGTGTCGAAACTGATCGAGGTCGTTCGATAAGGTGATGACAGCACACGCGCTGTCTTGTCATCAATCCTCCGGAGACGGCATCATGGCCAGAATGATTTTTGTAAACCTGCCCGTAACAGACCTGAAAGCCTCCATGGCATTTTATACCGCGCTGGGGTTCGAGAATAACCCGCAATTCACCGACGAGACCGCCGCCTGCATGGTGTGGAGTGAGGCGATCCATGTGATGCTGCTGACCCACGACAAATGGCGGACCTTTACCGACCGGCCAATTCCGCCTTCCTCTTCCAGTGAAGTGATGCTGGCGTTGTCCTTTGATAGCCGCGATGCGGTGGATGCCGTGAATAGGGCTGCTGCGGACAATGGCGGCACGGCAGATATCAACCCGGTTCAGGACCTGGGGTTCATGTATAACCGCAACCTGGCGGACCCGGACGGGCATGTGTGGGAGATGATGTGGATGGACATGGCGGCGATGGAGGGCTAGCGCTGGCTTCCCGATTCTAGTCCGAGCTACAAAGCTCCCTGTAGGAGTTCCCTTCCAGGGGACGAACCGTGTGAAGCACGAAATCGACCGAAGGTCGGTCAGGGATTTCAGGTTTCGACAAACTGAATGAAGGCATGAGGTGAACGTCACCCGTTTCCCTCGCCTGGGCTCAGGTTCGTCCCCTGGAAGGGAATTTATTCGCTTCGCTCACCCTTCAGGCCGCACTTCGTGCGTTACTCCGCTCCGCTACGTTCCTACAGGGGGTCGTAGTAGGGGTCCGGGTAAAACAAAAACGCCCCGCATTGCGGGGCGTTTGTCGTAGCGGGGTGGGCTTACACCTCGAACGCGTCGTTCAGCTTTTTGGCCACCGGGACCAGTTTCAACTTGGCGAATTGTGGCAGGCCGTCCTGGTAGGGAGGGTAGGACTGGCCGCCGAGCAGCGGGGCCAGATATT
>NZ_JBNPEC010000017.1:0-12112 GCF_051117345.1 Alcanivorax sp. | reverse complement strand
GCCGATCGGGTTGGCATAATACACCAGAGCCAGCTGGAACAATGGTACACGCCGTACAACATTTACCACGCGCCCGCCAACCGCTTCGTGGCAGAGTTCGCCGTCTACGGTTCTTTTCTCCGTGGTGAGGTAGTGGATGAGAACACGGTCAGAACCAGCCTGGGTGAACTCACCGGGCGCAGCAATACGGCCCTGACACCCGGAGGTAACGTCGATGTACTGTTACGGCCCGAGGATGTGATCGCCGACGAAAGCGCACACCTGGCTCTGCCCGTCACCCGCCGCCAATTCACCGGCGCCACCATCCTCTACCACCTCCGCGTCGGCGCCGCAGAAACCCTGCTCTGCCAGACCGACAGCCACACCAATGTGGTGGAAGGCGATGCGCTGCATGTGCGGCTGGCGACCAAGCATCTGGTGGCGTTCACAGTCAGTGAACAGTGAATAGTTAACAGTGAACAGCGCGCGAGAAAGACGACCGCGATTTTGAAACGCATGAGGCCGCGCCCAAAACCTGGGCGCGGCCTCATGCGTTTCAATACAGAAAAAGTCAGGCGCGAACTATTAACTATTAACTGTTAACTATTCACTGCCTTTTCAAGCTACCCTGCTCTGATCCCGCCCCCCGGACTTGGCCTTGTACAGCCCCTGATCCGCCCGGTTGAGTAAGTCGTCCACGGTTTCGTCTTCCTGGCAGGCGGCAACGCCGACGGAGAGGCTAACCGCGTTGGGGCCGCCTTCCTGGCCGAAGCTTTCCTCGCGCCAACGCTCACGCAGACGCTCGGCGACCCGCAAGGCCCCCTGTTCATTGCTTTGCGGCAGGATCAGCAGGAATTCCTCGCCGCCGAGACGGCCGAAAAAATCGCCGTCACGCATCCCCGCCAGCGCCAACGCAGAGAAGCGACGCAATACCCGGTCACCCCAATCATGACCATGGCGGTCATTGATCTGCTTGAAGTGATCCAGATCCACATAACAAATGGCAAAGGGCAGGCCCTTACGGGTGAACAGGGCCCGCTGGCGCTCCAGGATTTCCAACAGGTGGCGACGATTGAACAGGCCGGTCAGGTCATCACGGATCGCCATTTCGCGGACCTGCTCCACCGCACGGGCCAGTTGATGATTCTTGTCGGCCAGGGCATCACGCAGACGGTTGATACCGCCGCCGGTGATCGCGAAACTCACCGAGATCATGGAGAACACCAGCCACTGCAAGGCCTCCACGGAAAGGCTCAGTTCCACCCAGCGGTCATTCATGGCCAGCCACAGCATCACCGCGTAAGCGACACTGGCCAGCATCGCCACCCCAATCATCACCTTGCCGGAAAGCCGGAACGATGCCAGCAACAAACCGGCGAAGAACAGGGTGACAACACTGAGGCGAAACTCGTCCACGTAATAGCCGGAGACCATGAAGACCACCATGAAATGCAGCACCATGGGTAGCGACAGGCTCGGTTCACTAAGGCGCAGGGTCCAACCCGTGGCCAGCAGTAACTGGTAGGCAAACAGCGATGCCCAGACCACAAACAGCATCAGCAGTCCCTGCTCCAGTTCCACGGCAAAATAACCGAACTGGAAATACACCACACACAGCAGGGTATGCATGGCCATGATCGCCATGGCCGAACGACTGTGTCGTTTTAACAGCCGCTTTTCGCTGAGAGTCAGCTTTTCCGCCTGCCGCAGATCCTGATTCATGCGCCCTGCTCCACCACCAGTTTGTCGCGACCGGATTCCTTGGCCTGATAGAGAGCCCGATCCGCACGCATAACCACCTGCTCCGGCGTTTCCTCACGATGGTACATGGCCAGGCCCGCCGACACCGTGACACTGAGTCCCGCCGCTTCCTTGAAGCGCTGGCTGCGCATGCCCAGCAAGATCCCCTCGGCCAGATTACTGGCCTCTTCCGGGTCACTGACTGGCAGTACCAGCATGAATTCTTCCCCGCCCAAGCGAGCAGCAAAATCCTGGCCGCTCAAATGCCGGCGTGACACCTCGGCAAAACGCTCCAGCACCAGATCCCCCACCCGATGGCCATACTGGTCGTTAATGCGCTTGAAGTGGTCCAGGTCCAGGTACACCACGCCCAACTGATAGGCGCCCCGGGCAGCCTGTCCACAGGCCTTGGCCAGCAGCTCCATGGCATGGCGGCGGCGATAAAATCCGGTCATCTCGTCCTTTACCGCCATGTCGTGGATACGCTCGACAATGTCCGCCAGTTGCAGGTTGCGCCGGCTTAACTGGGAGCGGATGGTGGAAATTTCCGATGCCAGCAGAATCACCGCCAGCACCATCACCGAGAACAGGCCCCACTGAATCCATTCACCGCGCAGGTCCACTACCTCCGGCCAGTACCCCGAGACGACGCCGAGAATCACCGCATAACCGAATACGCAGTAGCCGGCCAGCCAGGCAAATTGCCGGAATGACGCCTGTAGTACGCCCATCTGGACAATGGCAAAGAAAATCATCATTACGCACAGGCGCACCTGGTCCACCACCAGGGCAGTCAACAGGATACCCGTGGTGGACCAGACCATTAACGGCATGATCATGGAGGGTTCAGAAAGGCGGCGGTTGAGTCCCAGCAGCATGAACAGGATGAAGCCCAGATGCCCCACCCAGATGGCACCGAACAAGGCATAGAACAGGGAGGAGCCGCCACGGAAGAAGTCCAGCTGCAGGGAGATCCAGCACAACAGGGTGTGGGCACTGCCACCGGCCAGTATGGCGAACAGTACCCGGCGCAGTCGCTGGGACTGCAAGGCTGCAGGGTTAAGCGTTAACGATTGATCCATGCCGGATTCCCGATCCGGTGCGACCATCCCCACTATCAGTCGCACCCGTTGGTAGCAATTTAGTATTATTGTTTGATGAACTCTAACCCTAAATGTCTACCGCGTCACAGTTTTCGTCCCTGAAACCGGACCGTCCATCGCCATGCCAATGAAAAAAGTGGCACAAAAGTCCCTGATTTTTCGGGCACTTACCTCAGAACCTTACTCACCAGCCGGGCTCTGGCAGACCCGGGCCACCGCCTCACGCCACCCCTGGTAACGACGTTGGCGCTCCCCTTCTTCCAGTAGCGGCGTAAATTCCCGCTCGCAGCGCCACTGTTCCGCCACCGCATCCAGGGAGTCGTACAGGCCCACGCCCAACCCGGCCAGATAGGCCGCACCCAGCGCCGTGGTTTCGGTGACCACGGGCCGGTCCACGCAGACCCCCAGCACATCCGCCAGGGTCTGGCTGAGCCAGTTATTGACCACCATGCCACCATCCACCCGCAAGGTCGTAGGCCGGGTACCGCAGTCTGCTGCCATGGCATCCAGCAAGTCCCGGGACTGGTAGCACACCGCTTCCAGTCCCGCCGTTACCACTTCGGCAATACCGGTATCGCGGGTCAACCCCAGCAAGGCGCCACGGGCGTGGGGATCCCACCAGGGAGCTCCGAGGCCGGTAAAGGCCGGTACCAGGTAGACGCCACCGGCGGAACCGGCGCGGCGTGCCAGCGCTTCAGTTTCGCTGGCATCACGGATCAGATTGAGGCCGTCGCGCAGCCACTGGATGGCCGCACCGGCCACGAAGATGGAGCCCTCCAGCGCATAGGTGGTTTTGCCGTTGAGCCGGTACCCCACGGTAGTGAGCAGGCGATTATGGGATTCCACTGCCTCACCGGTATTCATCACCATGAAGCAGCCGGTGCCATAGGTGCTTTTCACCATCCCCGGCTGAAAACAGGCCTGCCCTACCAGCGCCGCCTGTTGGTCCCCGGCAATACCGGCCACCGGCACCGCAGCGCCCAACAGCTCGGGGCAGGTGGAGCCGAATTCCCCGGCGCTATCGCGTACCTCCGGCAACACCGCCGCGGGAATATCAAACAATTCCAGCAGCGCCGTATCCCAGACCTGCTCATGGATATTGAACAACAAGGTACGCGAGGCGTTGGTGGCGTCGGTGGCGTGCACCTTGCCACGAGTCAGTTGCCAGAGCAGCCAGCAATCGATGGTGCCGAACGCCAGCTCACCCGCTTCGGCACGCGAACGGGCGCCGGGCACATTATCCAGCAGCCAGGCCAGCTTGGTGGCAGAAAAATACGGATCCAGCAACAGGCCCGTCTTGCTGCGTACCATGTCCTCGTGGCCACCATCCCGCAGGCTCTGGCAGGCAGAGGCAGTGCGCCGGTCCTGCCAGACAATGGCCTTGGCAAGGGGGTCACCGGTCTTGCGGTCCCACAGCACGGTGGTTTCCCGCTGGTTGGTAATCCCGATGGCGGCCAGCTGCCGGGCTTCAACACGGGCGTTTCGCAGCGCCTGCTGACACAGGGCCAGAGTATCGTTCCAGATCTCCATGGCATCGTGTTCCACCCAGCCGTCATGGGGAAAATGCTGGCGAAACTCTTTCTGCGCCTGCCCGCAGGCCCGACCACTGCCGTCGAACACAATGGCGCGGGAACTGGTGGTGCCCTGGTCAATGGAAAGAATGTAAGACATGGCTCGGCTAACCCTGTTATCAGTATTGGTGGCGGGATCAGACAGACAATCCCGCGGATGTGTCGGGTAAGGTATTTTACATGAAGGCCTGATGACAGATTGAACGATAACGGACAACCCGATAGACCTTATCGGCTATTAAAGAGCCTTTGACCAGAGCTTAGAACGTAGGGTGGATTAGCTGAAGGCGTAATCCACCCCACGCTGCCATCCAACGAGCGTAGCTTGTAGCTCAGTTCACCCGCCCCAGCACATGCTGGCCTTGCTGACTGCGCGGCAGGATGACGGTAAACCGGGCACCACCCATGGGGCTTTCGTCCACACGGATATCGCCACCATGCCAGTCGACAATCCGTTTGACGATGGACAGGCCCAGGCCATAGCCCCCGCTGGCGCGGTGGCGGCTCTTGTCCAGCCGGGCGAAGGGTTTGAACACCCGCTCGCGCTCGTGCTCGGGGATCCCCGGACCGTTATCATCCACATGGATAACCACCTGATCTTCGTCCCCATCAACCACCATGACGATCTGTGAACCGGCATAACGCAGGGCATTGGTGACCAGGTTCTGCAGTACCCGATGCAGATAGCGTTCTTCCGCTTCCACTTCCAGGGTGGGCTGATCACATTCCACGGTGATAACGGTGTCGCCGCGAATGGTTTCCAGCTCTTCACGTAACTGTTCGCACAGTTCGCCCACCACCACCGGCTTGAATTCAATATTGGGGGTACCCTGCTCCAGGCGAGCATAGGTGAGGATTTCGTCGATCAACTGATCCAGCTGCTCGATGTCATGATCCAGGGCATTGAGCTTTTCCCGGCGCAATTCCGCCGATTCGATATCCGCCAGCATCTCCAGCCCGAAACGCAGCCGCGCCACCGGGGTACGCAGTTCATGGCTCACCGCCCGGGTCATCTCCCGCTGGGATTCGATAAGACGACGAATATGCGCTGTCATACCATTAAAGGTGGCCGCCACCTGGCCGATGGCATCGTTACCTTCGATATTCGCATAGGCGCCCAGGTCACCGCTGCCCAGCTGACTCACCGCCTGGTCAAGCTGCTTGAGCCGCCGTTGCAGCGGGCTCACTTGCAGGTAGGTGGCCAGCGCCACCGCCAGCAGGCTGAGAGCCCCCGCCACCAACAGCAATTCCATCGGAAATTGATCGAACAGACTGAGGGGGCCAATCACCAGCAATTTGCCGGTCTGCGCCACCGGCGCATAAATGCGGATGCTGGAGTCGCTACGGGTACTGTCATCCAGACCGATAACCACTTCGCGGCGGTTAAGGCGCTGTTCTTGCTCCGGGTCCAGGGGCACATCATCCCGGGACACCAGACTGAGAGGGTAACCGAAGTGCTGTTGGAGCCGACCCAGGGCCTGCTCCCATTCGTCTTCGGGGAAGTGGGAAAGGTGGTTGAGCACCAGCACCGCAGTGGCCCGCGCCTGCTGCTCGGACACCTTGGTCATGCGGGTGGTGATGTACTCGGACTCACCGGGAAGCTGAAAAAGGATATCGGCATACCCTTTTTCCTCATTGAGGCGCATGACCACCAGGCCGTCTTCCAGGTGCAGGGTTTCCCGGTAGCCCAACTCCAGCTCGCCGGCAGACTGCAACTGGATATCCGCACTGAACAGCTTGCTGAGCACCTGGCTCCAGCGGTCGCGCTCACCGGGTTCATAGCGCTGGTACCCTTCCGCCATCAGGTAGAAAGTACCCCGCGCCATTTCTTCCCGGTAGATATCCGAGCGATAGCTGTTAACCAGCTGTACGGCGGCATAGGTGATGGCACCGATAAAACACAGCGCCAGCAGCAAGCCCCCGTAGAGCCTCAGGAAAATACTATTCAAGCGTCACCCAGCATCACGCCACGGCACAGAAACGCTCAGGCCGCGCCGATTTCCTTGACGAACAGATAGCCCTTGGATCGCACCGTCTTGATACGCTTGGGGTTTTCCGGGTCATCCCCTACCTTGGGGCGGATACGGGAAATGCGCACATCAATGGAGCGATCCTGGCCGTCATACTGAATGCCACGCAGCTTCTCGAAGATGGTTTCCCGGGACAGCACCGTGCCTGCATTGGAGGCCAGCAGCCAGAGCAGGTCGTATTCGGCACTGGTCAGGTCCACCGATTCCCCGGCCAGGGTCACTTCCCGGGCAGAGTTATCGATCACCAAAGCGCCAAATTCCAGGCGCGCCGGTGAGCTGTCGCGTTCGTTGTCGGTTTCCACCCGGCGCAGCAGGGCACGAATGCGTGCCAGCAGTACCCGGGGTTTTACCGGTTTGGCCACATAATCATCGGCCCCCATCTCCAGACCCAGTACCTGATCCATATCATCGGTGCGGGCGGTGAGCATGAGAATGGGATTCTTGTAGGCGCTGCGAACCTCGCGGCAGACGGTCAAGCCGTCGGCTCCGGGCAACATCAAATCCAGTACCACCAGATCCGGTTGCTCGGCACGAATGCGACGAATGGCTTCTTCGCCATCGCTGACCACCGTCACATTGAGACCATTGGTTTGCAGATATTCACAGGTAAGATCGGCAAGTCGTTCGTCGTCTTCCACGATCATGATTGCTGGCGGGTTATCCTGCACCGTTGTCATCCCGTCCTTATCCTTTTTCACTTCGTATCATTATTGTCGTCGTACACAGTGCACAAGGCGGCAAACTGTAACAAACGTATCCCTATCAGGTGTTTATACGCATAGACACTGTCCACGGCAACCTTGCTGATACCAAAGGCACACTGAAGCCGCTTCACGGCAGAGTTTTTACAGTTGACAAACACAATATCTAGTACTGGCCTGCCCCGGAAAAGCGCGCTCCAAATGCACCCACAATGGTCCACAACTTATCCACAAAATTTCCCCAGGCGAAGTGCTTGCAAATCCGCGGACGCAACTATAACTTGTACTGAAGTCAGGCAGCGACCCCAACATATTGGGTTTTTGTAAAATCGCTGCCACCCCAGGATAACACCATCCAGCGTACCGAAAAATACAGTCACATCAGCCATTTAGAGCTTTTCGGGCTACCAGGGGCAAGATCAGCGTCATGGACAAGACACAAGATATAGTGGTCCGCATCCAAATTAGACCACCAGGCACCACCCAACACAGATTTTACTGCGCCATGGCCTGACGGCTGTGGCGTTTTGCGTGGTGTGCCATACGCGGCATCAGACCACGCCGGCACCACCACACAAACCCGACAACAGACAGAACAGCACAAACAACGGAGAGCGCACCATGCAGACGGATATGAGCCAAAACCCTAACCACACCGGCTCCCCGGCAGGCGACGACAGCGGCCAGGACCAGTCCATTGCCAGCACCGCCCCGGGCCAGCTTCGCGTTATCAAGCGCAATGGCAAAGTGGTTGGCTACGATGACGACAAGATCACCGTGGCCATCAGCAAGGCGTTTCTGGCGGTAGAGGGCGGCACCGCTGCCGCCTCTTCCCGTATCCATGAAACCGTGGCGCGCCTCACCGAGCAGGTCAGCGCCACCTTCAAGCGTCGCATGCCCTCCGGTGGCACCATCCACATTGAAGAAATCCAGGACCAGGTAGAACTGGCCCTGATGCGTAACGGCGAGCAGAAAGTGGCCCGTGATTACGTGCTGTATCGTGAGCGTCAGGCCGCCAAGCGCGCCGAACAAAACCACGACCTGCCCGAGCCCACCCATCAGGTGGACATGAGCGTCACCATGGAAGACGGCAGCAAGGCACCGCTGGATATGGCACGCCTGGAGCACCTGATCCGCGCTGCCTGCTCCGGCCTGGAAGACGTGAACGCCGACAAGATCATCACCGAAACGGTGAAGAACCTGTACGACGGTGTCTCTATCCATGACGTGAACACCTCCATGGTGATCACGGCCCGCACCATGATCGAAGTGGAGCCGAACTACTCCCAGGTCACTGCGCGCCTGCTGATGGACAAGATCCGCGCCGAAGGCCTGCAATTCCTGAACGTGGCCGAGCGCGCCAGCCACGACGAGATGAACGCCCTTTATGGCGAGGCCCTGAAAGCCTACATCGGTAAAGGTATCGAGCTGGAACTGCTGTCTCCGCAGCTGGCCGAGTTTGATCTGGACAAGCTGGGCGCCGCCCTGGATGGCAACCGCGACCTGCAGTTCTCCTACTTGGGCCTGCAGACCCTGTACGACCGCTACTTCATCCACCACAACGACACCCGCATCGAGCTGCCCCAGTGCTTTTTCATGCGTGTGGCCATGGGCTTGGCCGTGGAAGAAGACAATCGTGAAGCCCGCGCCATCGAGTTCTACAACCTGCTGTCCAGCTTCGACTACATGAGCTCCACGCCGACTCTGTTCAACGCCGGCACCCTGCGCCCGCAGCTGTCCAGCTGCTACCTGACCACCGTGCCCGACGACCTGCACGGCATTTATGGCGCCATTCAGGACAACGCCATGCTGTCCAAGTTTGCCGGCGGCCTGGGTAACGACTGGACCCCGGTGCGCGCATTGGGCGCCTACATCAAGGGCACCAATGGTCGCTCCCAGGGTGTGGTGCCGTTCCTGAAAGTGGTCAACGATACCGCCGTTGCCGTTAACCAGGGTGGCAAGCGCAAAGGCGCGGTCTGTGCCTACCTGGAAACCTGGCACATGGATATCGAAGAATTCCTGGAGCTGCGCAAGAACACCGGTGACGACCGCCGTCGTACCCACGACATGAACAGCGCCAACTGGATTCCCGATCTGTTCATGAAGCGCGTGATCAACGAAGAAGAGTGGACCCTGTTCAGCCCCAACGACGCCCCGGACCTGCACGATCTGTACGGCGAAGCGTTCGAGAAGGCGTACCTGGAATACGAAGCAAAAACCCGCAGCGGCGAAATGAAGCTGTTCAAGCGCGTCCCCGCCGTCAACCTGTGGCGCAAGATGCTCTCCATGTTGTTTGAAACAGGCCACCCCTGGTTCACCTTCAAGGATCCGTGCAACCTGCGCAGCCCGCAGCAGCACGTGGGCGTGGTGCACTCCTCCAACCTGTGCACCGAGATCACCCTGAACACCAACCAGGAAGAAATCGCCGTGTGTAACCTGGGTTCCGTGAACCTGGCCCAGCACGTGGACGAAAACGGCCTGGATATCGAGAAGCTGCAAGGCACCATCAACACCGCCGTGCGCATGCTCGATAACGTGATCGACATCAACTACTACAGCGTGCCCCAGGCGGAACGTTCCAACATGAAGCACCGCCCGGTGGGGCTGGGCATCATGGGCTTCCAGGACGCGCTGTATAAGCAGGGCATCAGCTACGCCTCCGAAGGCGCGGTGAAATTCGCCGACAATTCCATGGAAGCGGTGAGCTACTACGCCATCCAGGCTTCCGCCAAACTGGCCGAAGAGCGCGGCGCCTACCAGACCTTCGAAGGGTCCCTGTGGAGCCAGGGCATACTGCCCATCGACTCCATCGACATTCTGGTCAAGCAACGTGGCGAGGACTACTGCAAGGTGGATCGCAGCCAGTCTCTGGACTGGAACAACGTGCGGGAAATGGCCAAGAAAGGCATGCGTAACTCCAACGTCATGGCCATCGCCCCCACCGCGACTATTGCCAACATCACCGGGGTTTCACAGTCCATCGAGCCCACATACCAGAACCTGTATGTGAAATCGAACCTGTCCGGCGAGTTCACCGTGGTCAATCCCTACCTGGTCAAGGCACTGAAAGATCGCGGCCTGTGGGACAACGTGATGGTCAACGACCTGAAATACTACGATGGTTCTGCACAGCCCATCGAACGTATCCCGGCCGACCTGAAAGAGCAGTTCCGCACCGCCTTTGAAGTGGAACCGCGCTGGTTGGTGGAGGCCGCAAGCCGTCGCCAGAAGTGGATCGATCAGGCCCAGTCGCTGAACCTGTACATTGCCGAAGCCAATGGCAAGAAGCTGGACGTGACCTACAAGATGGCCTGGTTGCTGGGTTTGAAAACCACCTATTACCTGCGCGCCATCGGCGCAACTCAAACAGAAAAATCCACCATCAATGACGGCAAGCTCAACCGGGTCTCCGCCGCCCCGCAAGCCCCTGCCGAATTCAACCAGGCCGCTGACGTACCGCAGGCCTGCTCCATTGATGACCCGGATTGTGAGGCTTGTCAGTAAGGCGCCAGTTGCCGGACGCTCGACGCTTGCCATGCTTTAAACGTCAGGCGTCCCGCTGCCGGCCCCAGGCCACTAAAACAATGCACCATCGATGACGCCACGGCGTCATCCCTGAAAGAATATGGAGAGAGCACATGCTGAACTGGGACGAATTTAATGCGCAAGAGACGCCTGTCGCCAAACCGCAGCCAAGCCCCGCAACGCCGCCGCAACCTGAGACGGTATTTGACCAAGCGGCACCTGAAGCTAAAGCACCGGGAGCGGGAAGTGCGCCGATTACAGGCGGAGCCGACGAGCAGCGACAAGGACGAACCGAACGAGACACCACCGACGCCGTAGCCCGCGCCCGCGCCACCGTGTCGCAAATGGATGCCAGTGAAGGCGTCGCCGAGCTGGAAGGCACCGCCGGCCGTGTGGAAGTCGACGACAAGCGCATGATCAACTGCCGCGCTGACCTGAACCAGCTGGTACCGTTCAAGTACGACTGGGCCTGGCAGAAATACCTGGATGGCTGCGCCAACCACTGGATGCCCCAGGAAGTGAACATGAACGCCGACCTGGCGCTGTGGAAGAAAACCGATGGCCTGACCGACGACGAGCGTCGCATCGTCAAGCGCAACCTGGGTTTCTTCTCCACCGCCGATTCCCTGGTCGCCAACAACCTGGTGCTGGCCATCTACCGCCTGATCACCAACCCGGAGTGCCGCCAGTACATCCTGCGTCAGTCCTTTGAAGAAGCCATTCACACCCACGCCTACCAGTACTGCATCGAATCACTGGGCATGGATGAAGGGGAAATCTTCAACATGTATCAGGAGATTCCCTCCGTCGCCAAGAAAGCGCAGTGGGGCATCCAGTACACCCGCGACCTGTCCGATCCGGAATTCAAGACCGGCACCGTGGAAACCGACAAGGCGCTGCTGGAAAACCTGATCGCGTTCTACTGCGTACTGGAAGGCATCTTCTTCTACTGCGGCTTCACCCAGATCCTGTCCATGGGTCGCCGCAACAAGATGACCGGCGTGGCCGAGCAGTTCCAGTACATCCTGCGTGACGAATCCATGCACGTGAACTTCGGTGTGGACGTGATCAACCAGATCAAACTGGAAAACCCACACCTGTGGGATTCCCAGATGCGCGACAAGGCCACCCAGATGATCCTGGAAGGTACCGAGCTGGAAATTCAATACGCCCGTGACACCATGCCGCGCGGCGTGCTCGGCATGAATGCCGCCATGATGGAAGAGTACCTGCAGTTCATCGCCAACCGCCGCCTGGTCCAGCTGGGCCTGCCGGAGCAGTTCAAGGGCGTGAACAACCCCTTCCCGTGGATGAGCGAAATCATGGACCTGCGCAAGGAGAAGAACTTCTTCGAAACCCGGGTTACCGAATACCAGGTGGGTGGCGCGCGTGCCTGGGGATAACCCAGAAAAATATAGTTACACGCTAACCAGTCGAGCGGCGCTTTTGGCGTTGAGGCCAAA
>NZ_JBNPEC010000112.1:0-12148 GCF_051117345.1 Alcanivorax sp. | reverse complement strand
GCCTACATGAAGGACGCCGCCTCCCCCATTTTCGGGGACCGGGGCAATACCAAAGCGGCCTGATTAGCCGCGTACTTTGGGACTGGAGAGCAGAAGCTATGATCTATCAAGGCAACGCCGTAAGCGTACAACTGCTTGACGACGGCATCGCCGAACTGAAGTTTGACCTTCAGGGCGAGTCCGTTAACAAGTTCAATCAGGAAACCGTGGAAGATCTCGGTAAGGCCGTCGATGCCATTAAAGGCAACAGCGACATCAAGGGCCTGGTCGTGACCTCCGGCAAGTCGGTTTTCATCGTTGGCGCCGACATCACCGAATTCACAGACATGTTCAAACTGCCGGAAGACGAAATCGCCGGCTGGTGTCTGAAATCCAACCAGGTCTTCAACGCCTTCGAAGATCTGGATATCCCCAAAGTGGTTGCCGTTAACGGCATCGCCCTGGGTGGCGGCCTGGAAATGTGCCTGGCTGCAGACTTCCGTGTACTGAGCGAAAAAGCCCAGGTGGGACTGCCGGAAGTGAAGCTGGGCCTGTACCCGGGCTTCGGCGGCACCGTGCGTCTGCCCCGTGTGATCGGTGTGGACAACGCCGTTGAGTGGATCGCCGCTGGCGGCCAGCACAAGGCTGACAAGGCCCTGAAAGTGGGTGTTGCCGATGCCGTGGTCGCCCACGACAAGGTCAACGACGCTGCCATCGACCTGGTCAAGCAGTGCCTGGCCGGCAAAATCGACTTCCGCGCCAAGCGTCAGGAAAAGCTCGAGCCCCTGAAACTGCCGCCCATGGAAAACATGATGGCCTTCCAGACCTGCATGGCCATGGTCCAGGGTCAGGCTGGCAAGAACTACCCCGCTCCCGTGGCTGCGGTAAAAACCATGCAGGCCCACGCCGGCATGAACCGCGACCAGGCGCTGGAAGTGGAAGCCAAAGGCTTCGCCAAAGTCGCCAAGACCCCGCAAGCCACCGCCATGGTCGGCCTGTTCCTGGCAGACCAGCAGGTGAAGAAGGTCAACGGCAAAACCGCCAAGGCCTCCAAAGGCTTTGAGCAGGCCGCCGTACTGGGCGCCGGCATCATGGGTGGCGGTATCGCCTTCCAGTCCGCCCTGAAAGGCACCCCCATCATCATGAAGGACATCGCCGACAAGGCGCTGGACCTGGGCATGAACGAAGCCTCCAAGCTGCTCGCCAAGCGCGTCAGCAAAGGCAAACTGGATGCGGCCGGCATGGGCAAAGTACTGTCCAACATCCGCCCCACCCTGAACTATGGCGACTTCGGTAACGCCGGCGTGATCGTGGAAGCGGGGGTCGAGAACCAGAAGATCAAGCAGTCCGTTCTGGCCGAGACCGAAGAGAAAGTGGAAGACGGCACCATCCTGGCGTCCAACACCTCCACCATCTCCATCACCAAACTGGCCGAAGCCCTGAAGAAGCCGGAAAACTTTGCCGGCATGCACTTCTTCAACCCGGTACACATGATGCCGCTGGTGGAAGTGATCCGTGGCGAGAAGACCTCCGACGAAACCGTCGGCACCCTGGTGGCTTACGCCCAGAAAATGGGCAAAACCCCCATCGTGGTCAACGACTGCCCCGGCTTCCTGGTTAACCGCGTACTGTTCCCCTACTTCGGCGGCTTCGGCATGCTGATGCGCGACGGTGCCGATTTCCAGGCGGTGGATAAAGTCATGCAGAAGTTCGGCTGGCCCATGGGCCCCGCCTACCTGATGGACGTGGTCGGCATCGACACCGGTGTTCACGCCGCCCAGGTAATGGCAGACGGCTTCCCCGAGCGTATGCAGTACGACTTCAAAGACGTCTCCACCGTGATGTTCGAAAACGAGCGTTATGGCCAGAAGAACGGCGTTGGTTTCTACAAGTACGAGCTCGACAAGAAAGGCAAGACTCAGAAAGTGGTCGACGAAAAGACCTACGAACTGATCAAGCCCCACGTCGCCGACACCAAGGAATTCGATGCGGAAGAAATCATCGCCCGCATGATGATCCCCATGTGCACCGAAACCGTTCGCTGCCTGGAAGACAACATCGTAGGGTCCGCTGCCGAGGCCGACATGGCCATGATCTACGGCATCGGCTTCCCTCCCTTCCGTGGTGGTCCGCTGCGCTACATCGACAGCCTCGGCGTGAAAGAATTCGTCGCGCTGTGTGACAAGTACGCGCACCTGGGTGGCATCTACGAAGCACCGCAGATGCTCAAAGACATGGCCGCCAAAGGCGAGTCTTTCTTCGCCTAAGCCACGGACTGAAAGGAGTTAGAGAAATGAGTTTGAATCCTAATGACGTAGTCATCGTCGATGCGGTCCGTACCCCCATGGGCAAGAGCCGTAATGGCCAGTTCCGTCACGTGCGTGCCGAAAAACTATCTGCCCTGCTGGTGGAAGCGCTCATGGAGCGTAACCCCAACTGGGATATCCAGCAGACCGAAGATGTGATCTGGGGCTGTGTAAACCAGACCAAAGAACAGGGCATGAACATCGCCCGTAACATCTCCATGCTGGCCGGCCTGCCGCGCACCAGCGCTGCCCAGACCGTGAACCGTCTGTGTGGTTCTTCCATGCAGGCCCTGCACTCCGCCGCCCAGTCCATCCAGACCGGCAACGGCGACGTGTTCGTCATCGGTGGTGTGGAGCACATGGGTCACGTGGCCATGGATCACGGTGTGGACATCAACCCGGAGATCTCCAAGGTCACCGCCAAGGCGTCCAACATGATGGGCCTGACCGCGGAAATGCTGGGCAAGATGCACGGCATCACCCGTGACCAGCAGGACGAGTTCGGCGTGCGTTCCCATCGTCTGGCCTGGGAAGCCACCCAGGAAGATCGCTGGAAGAACGAGATCGTTCCCATCGAAGGTCACGACCAGGAAGGCAACAAGGTCCTGTGTGAAATCGATGAAGTGATCCGCCCCGGTGCCACCCTCGAAGACATGCAGAAACTGCGTCCGGTATTCGATCCGGCCAACGGTACCGTCACTGCCGGCACCTCCTCTGCCCTGTCTGACGGTGCCTCCGCCATGCTGGTCATGAGCGCCGCCAAGGCCGAAGAAATGGGCCTCAAGCCCCGCGCCAAGATCGTCTCCATGGCCGTTGCCGGCTGCGACGCCGCCATCATGGGTTACGGTCCCGTACCGGCCACCCAGAAGGCCCTGGCCCGCGCTGGTCTGACCATCGACGACATCGACTACGTGGAGCTGAACGAAGCGTTCGCCGCCCAGTCCCTGCCCGTCATGAAGGACCTGAAGCTGCTGGATGTAGCCGACCAGAAAGTGAACCTGAACGGCGGCGCCATCGCCCTGGGTCACCCGCTGGGCTGCTCCGGTGCGCGTATCACCGGCACCCTGCTGAACGTACTGGAATGGAAAGGCGGCAAGCTCGGCCTGGCCACCATGTGTATCGGCCTGGGTCAGGGTATTGCGACCGTGATTGAGCGGGTGTGATACACGCCTGACGCCCGAAGCCTGACGCTGGACGCGATTCGGTGATCAGGCTCGGATGCTAATTTCCGGCCCCGCCTCACAAGGGCGGGATGGGAAACAAAAAACCCCGGCTACCCGCCGGGGTTTTTCTTTGTCTGCCGGAAAAGCAGAAAAGCAGAAAGGGAATTCACTACTGAACCTGCACGGCTCAACAAAGCCTTTTAGCAAAAGTGTCAGCCATTCGCTCGGCCAGCATGCATGATCACCCTGTTGAATCATTCATAGCCCTCAGCCCCCTTGTAAGTCATATCGCACATTCGCTGTAATCTTTTGACTCGTAACATCCATTCCTGAACCTGTTTCCTACAGCCGTCCCTCCACTTCCTTGAAAGCCCCGGCATGGCTCTGGTAAAGGTGTTTGCGATCAGCAGTGGGAAGGAATCCACCCTGTGCAACGACGCCACCAGCAAAGCGGAGACGTTTTGCGGAGGTATGGCGCAATCTTTCACCCGTCGGTTTCCTCGCCCTTAGCAAGGCACGTGCATGCCACCAATTGATTCAAAAGAAGGAAAACAACGCAAAGGAGTGCCCCATGCCAGTAGCAGCCACCCTGCGGATAAAACCCGCCGATAACGAGAGCGTCCGAGGCGCCAGCGCCCTGCAGGTGCGCGTCATTTATCCACTACCCGCTGAGGAAGGAGAAACACCAGCATCAGCGTCATCAGTGATTCATCTGGATGATTCCGGCCATGGCAAAGCCACCCTGGATTCAGTGGATCATACGAAAAGTGCAGAAGCCATTATCGAGAATCTGCAAGGCCAGGAACTTCACCGAATCGAAGAGATAACGCTTGCAGATGCCCACGACCGCATGCCGGTCATTGTGGAAATCGACGCCTCTCTCCTTAAAAAACTCAGCAAGAAAACCCCACCACCCCAGCAGCCCTATCTTCGCCGTTCCGGGTACTTCGACAGCCTGGCAGACCAACCCATCGACTTCCGGAAATGGACCCTGAGCGTTGATGTCATCAACGATGACAACAAGAAGGCGGCCTTGCTCAAACTGCTTGGCAAGCCTGAAAACAGCCCCTTGGCCAATGGCGCTGCGATTGTGCCCAAGGACACCGAAACACTTGAGAGCCTTGGTGCGCTGGATCTGAGCGGGGCAGAACTGAAGTTCGATGGTGCCTTTTCTATTCAGCGCCCCATTAACAGTGATGTCATGTGCTGGGCCTGGGTATTGAAAGGGCCCAGGCTCATCATCGGTGTGCGCACTGACCCACCCTATGAACAACAACGGGAGGACTTGCGGATTTTCCTGCCGTTTGAGGAATCCGAAGCCGGACAAACGGATGAAGAATGCGAGGCGTGCTCCCCCAAGGACACCCCTCTGGATGTGGAGGAACAGAACCTGATCAACAACCCGGAGCAATTCGGTGACGATCCCGGGTCCTACTGCCGACCATTCAGTAATCCGGCCAGGATCCTGGGTGAAAGACGTTTTCATACCATTTTCCGGGTTGAGCAGCCCGAGATTGAATCCACCAGTTCGATTCAGCCCGACTACAAGGCCCTGATGCAGAAAAGCACTGTCATGCTGGATCTGGACACGATTGATAGTGATGAAAGCAGCGGCAGTGCAGAGACGCGGGTTCGAAGTACATCGGCCAGCGCCATCGGCGGCCAGAATCTTTCGTTAATCAACGGCATCGCCAATGGCGCCCGCTTCCTCAACGATGCCATCAGGAAAAAGCTTCCCCCCATTTCAGCCATCGACTATCTGCCGCTTCCCAGGATTCCCTGGCGGAATCGCCGGGAACCGGTAGGACCAAACAACCCCATTGACTGGGATGGCAACCCGTCACAGTACCAATCTCTCTCGGTTGCCGGGGGGCATATCTTCGAGTGGCGGGTTCAGTGGCGTTCCAACGGCTACTCGCTGGGGAATGTGGCCCACACGTTAACACTGGCGCCACGACAAACGCGCCGTATCGTCAAGCTGGACTGGCAGCGGCGTGAAACAAGCACCCGTACAGAAAGAACCACCTTCGCCGAGGAAGTCTCCCAGGCAACTAACCGGGAGAGAGATTACAGCAATGCGGTGCGCTCCAACCTGAATGAGTGGAGCCAGGGCGGCAGCTCATCCAAGACCACCAGTGCCGCCGGCGGCCTGGGCTTTGCCATGAAAGGCTTTGTCATCGGTGGCGGTGCGGCGCATGGCAGCGCCTCCTCCAATGCCTGGCAGGAAGGCGAAAGATCGGTCTCTGCCACCGAAGAACAACATCTGCGAGATGCCATACGACAATATGGCGACTCCCTTCGACAGTTTGAGAGTACCGTCGTCAACGAAATTGACCAGTCAGAGCAAGTGGAAGGGGTCTCTGAAGTTGTGAGAAACCCCAATTACTGCCACTCCCTCACTGTGATCTACCATGAAATCCTGCGGCATATCCGGGTAGATACCGTGCTTGCCGGGGTACGAGAATGCCTGTTCGTTCCTTTCTCTGTCAGGCCGTTCACCCTCGCCAGGCTCGCACGCTGGAAGAACACCCTGGAGACATCACTCGCCATTCCAGAACTACGTTGGGCCCTGAAGTATCTTGATGACCTTCTGGATAACTGGGAAAACTCCCCATTGCCAGAAGGTGAGCGCAGGGAACAACCGCTGGAGTATCTGTCCGGTTCGCTCTATATCAAACTCGGCATTGAAAGGCCCAAGGACGAATATGGTGCTGATGAACTGGATGAGGACATGCGCGATGAAGGCATGACCGGCGAAAGAATCACCTACCGGCTATGGGATCAGTGGGCGCCCCTGCTGCCATTTTCCGTCGGCAAGGTGGTATCCATGTTCAGGGAATTTACGCCGTCCCAGCGGGATGCATATTTCCAGAAGTCCATTGCCCCGGCCATGGCACGTCGCTGGATCGACACCCTGAAACTGACAGACAAGGACGGTACAGAACTGGAAGGCGCCGACTTCACCCTCGCCGGCGACTACGACTTCAACGGCGTGGTCAGAGTTGATTTCCAAGTGCCCGTCCGGGAGATCGATAAATCCGCAGACGCCCCGACCCAACAGGAAGACCTGACAAGAAAGGATATCGAACAGCTTTCCGTAAAAGCCGTCACCGGGCTTCCGGTGGGTTCATTTGCCAATGTCACTCACGGAACAATCGACTTCAGAACCATTCACTATGGCCGCAAGGTTCGCAGTCCCCGTTACCAACGGGACCTGATCAGCGCGCCCATGGTAACGCCTGATGGTCTGGTCACCGTGGTCGACCCCGAAAAAGCCGTTCTCGACTTTCCTTCCAGTGCCTGGGAAAAGGCAGACATGCGGGACGAGGCCTCAATGGCGCTCAATCGCATTGTCGATCACATCAACGAGAACCTGCACCACTATCACAAACTGATCTGGTGGACGATGGACCGGGATGAGCTGTTCATGATGCTGGACGGCTTTGCCCTGTCGGACAGTGACCGCCGCTCCATTGCCTCAGTGGTTGAACGCGATCCCATTGCGATTGCTGGTAACTCGCTGGTCTTCCGGGTCTCTTCCGGCGCCTTCCTGGGCATCAATGGCTATGAGTCACCCACACAGGCCATGGACCGCTACACCAACAAGGTGGGGCCGAGCATGCCCATGCGGGTCAGCCTTCCCACCGGTGGCCTCTATGCGCAGGCCATCATGGACGAGTGCAATGCCTGTGAGGAGCACGAAGGGTCCACGGACTGGGTGCTCAACGACAAGGACCCGGCGCTGGCCGAGTTCCCCGCCGGCTGGATGGATTCCCGCCGGGCAGAACCACAGGGCACCACACCCAGCAACATGCCCGATTCCATCATCAACCTGCAAAACGCTCCTGCAGCTCCCAATCCCCAGGGCTTCGCAGACATGCTCGGTGTACTGGGTAGCAGCAACGCCTTTGATGATAAATCCGGGCTGGCCGGCACCCAGAAAAATGCGCTCTCAGCACTGAATGCAGCCGGCCAACTGGCCAGCAAATTCGGCGGCTATGCGCTGACATCACATCTGGCGGAACTGGAAGCCGATAAAAACGCCGGCAAGAACTTCGACAAGAAGCGAGCAGCCCTTGAGCGGGCCATGAAAGCCCGCGTGCTGTCCCAGGAAGCCGGCGAAAAAGCCATGGAAGAGGCCGCCAAGGAGATCAACCAGAAGAGTGATCGCGGCGTATCCGGCAAGGGCATGGAGTTGCTGGAGAAACACGCCAAAGGCCGCGATTTCAGCATTAAGCAGGAAACCCCCTGGGAAACCCTGGAAGCCTCCGTCCGCGAGGAAGCTGAAGCCGACGGCTATAGCGGATCCCTGAAAGGGAAAAAGCTTTATGCGCAACTGTATCAGGTAGACGGGGACGGCAACCTGCACCCTGTGGCCAGTGATGCGGTTCCGGCAGACTACTGCGCGAAATATGAGCCGGACAATGAAGGCTCCCTGATCGCCGGCGCCCGGGAAATAGAAATTCCCGGCCTCACGATGAAAAACTGGACCGCCTCAGGAGTCGAGAAATTCACCCACAGTTCGGTCACCTGCAGAGATCATGCTGACGTCACACAAGCCGTCATCCATGAAACCCTGACCGATGACTGGTCCGAAGATCGCCAACACAACTTCAACAATAACAGAGGCCTTTCCACCCATCTGGCCATTCTCCCCGATGGCACGGTCTACCAGCATATGGACCTGGTCCAACGAGCGACCCATGCAGGCCCACTCAATGCACATTCCATTGGTATTGATATGGTCAAGCGCCACCAGGCAGAGGGTGACGACGGGCTCAATGTTATCTGGGCCGAAGATAACGCCAACTACAACCTGCCAACCCCGGCCCAGTGCAAGGCGGCCTATACCCTGCTTCACTGGCTCTTCAACAATTACAACACCCACGGCCTGGCCATCCCCGATGACTGGCCAGGCATTCGCGACAGCCACTATTTCTTCTATTACCTGGAAGAATACAAAAACGGCACCACCACCGATGAACCCGGCATTTATGCCCATGGCCACATCGGCGGCGACGGCAGTCATGTGGATGGCCACTTCACCACCCTGTACCTCTGGCTTCGCCTGAAAGCAAACGGCGGTAGCGGGATGAACCATGAGGACGCTTGGGCAGAAGCCCAGACGATCAGTACCTCAGCGAACTACAACAACGACCTGAGCCAGCCCGCGTCCGATCTGTCAGCGAATGAGTAACACCGCCTTGAGGGCGCCAGCGGCGCCCTCTCTGCCTGAACATTCACCGGAGAAGATAAAACCTGAACGGCGGCGCCATCGGCCAGGGTCAGGGTATTGCGACCGTGATCGAGCAGGTGCAATTATACTCCCGCCTCTCTGGAGGGTCCCCTCTCCCTTGAGGGAACGTAGCGGAGCGGAGTAACGCACGCAGTGCGGCCCGTAGGGTGAGCGGAGCGAATAAGGGACAGGGAGAGGGAGAGGGTGAGGCTCGGGTAGAAATCCGACACCTCAACCCTCCCCCCGTCTCGCTCATCATTCAAGATACCCACTGACAAAAACGGGACATCCGCGCCCCGTGCCAATTTCTGGCCCCGCCTCACAAGGGCGGGATGGGAAACAAAAAACCCCGGCTTATCCGCCGGGGTTTTTCTTTGCCGGAGCGTTATAAAGTGTCGACTGGACCACGGCGGCCAAGCACCCGCATGATCTTCACGGTGCTGCTATCTAAACGTAGTAGATGCTGTCCATCTCCGAACATGCTACGCCCAGCTCCGTAACCCTTGCTGACCATACTCCAGAATACGGACCTTACGAACAGCAGAGATCCGCCATCAACGATCAGATCCACAGGAGAACTGCAACGTTGTGGGTGTTCTGTTGTTCGGTGTTCGTGGTTGCTGTTCTCTCTTCATGCAGCGTAATGTGGTCAAACCGCATCGAGTCAGTGAGCCCAACTCGAGGGAAAGTCACCTTCGACTAGCAGCGAGGTCGCTCTGGAATGGATTCGTACAGTTCCCGGTTGGAATCACTGGATGTACTCAGAAATACCGCAGGAAAAGTGCGCACTGTGGGCTTCGAGCTTGAGTTCTCCGGTATTGCATTCCGCGATACTGCCCGCGTGGTGTGCGATACGCTCGGCGGAAAGGTGAAAGACGAAACCGCCGCGGAAGTGTGTGTGCAAACCGATCACGGTGATTTCAATATCGAGATCGACTGGGCTTTTCTCAAGACCATGGCGGCCAACGCGGGCGAGACGGTGGAGGAACTGCTGCATCCGCTGTCAAAGGCGGCAGAGCTGCTGGTACCCGTCGAAGTGGTATGCCCGCCACTGCCCATCACATCACTGCATATACTTGACGATCTGGTCGAGGCGCTGCGCAAGGCCGGCGCCACCGGGACCGAAGAATCATTGATTGCGGCCTACGGCGTGCATATCAATACGGAAATTCCGGCACTGGATGCGCCCACCATTCACCGTTACTTGCGCGCGTTCGTGCTGCTCCAGTGGTGGCAGGTCGAGGCCAACGATGTCGATATGGCACGACGAATCAGCCCTTACATCGACCTGTTCGACGAGTCCTATATCAAGGTGCTGCTGAGGCGAGAGGCGCCGGATATCAATACCTTGATCGACGATTATCTTGAGCATAACCCCAGCCGCAACCGCGCGCTGGACATGCTGCCCCTGTTTGCCGAAATCGATGCTGACCGTGTTCGCGCCACTGTCGATGACGCGAAAATCAAATCACGGCCGACCTTTCATTACCGATTGCCCAATTGCCAGATTGACGACCCGCAATGGAGCCTCGCCTCCTCCTGGATACGCTGGTGTCGGGTCGAGCAACTCGCCAACGACGACGCCTCGCTCCAGCAGCTGGGCGACGAATTCCTGGCGGCGGACAGGCCGCTGATTGGTGTGGATCGTGGCGCTTGGGTGAAAAGGATATCTCGATGGCTGGACGACCACACATAGGCGTTACCGGCAACCACCGTCGCTGGGCGCCGGCCTGGTGGTGCACGGCGCTGGCATTACGCCTGTGCGGTGCTGTTCCCCAACGCATTTCGGTTGATCATCCGTGGCAGGGGGCGCCGCCGGATGCACTGGTGATCGGTGGCGGTAACGACATCAGCCCGGAGCATTATGGCGGTGAAGTCGATGCCAGGGTCAAACTCGATCCGGAGCGAGACACACTGGAAATCGAATGGATTCGGCACGCGCTGAAACATGATATCCCCATGGTTGGCATATGCCGCGGGGCGCAACTGATCAACACCGTCCTCGGCGGCACCCTTCACAATGACATCCGCTCTATTCGCCGCCTGACCTACAACCGCCCCGGGCTGCTGCCCACCAAACAGGTCTGGCTCGAACCCGATTCCAGACTCGCCCGCATCACCGGCAAAACCAAACTCCGCGTTAACAGCCTGCACCATCAGGCAGTAAAGCGCCCGGCCGAGCCCCTGCGCCGCACCGGCTGGGATCTGGACAAGATCACCCAGGCCATTGAGCCCACCGACAGTATTCCCGTCCTCGGCGTCCAGTGGCACCCGGAATACATGATCTACCTGCGGTCACAATTCAGGATCTTCCATTGGCTGGTGGACAAGGCACGCAATCGATTGCCCCAGCCTTGATAGGGAAAGACAGGGTGAACAATGGGGGATTACACCCGCGCTCGTAGAGGATTGACGCACGAGGCCGCTCCCCAAGACAGACATCGCTCAGGCGCGAGAAGGAAAAACCACCACATCATCGCCCTCCTGCCATACCGGCAGCTTGGTCATGGTTTGGAGAAAGAGTGGGTGCTCCAACCAGTGCTGTAACCACCGCTGCAGATTCGGGTAAGGCAGGCGGCTAAACACATCGCGATCGACATGGGCGAATTGGCGGACAAACGGCATAACACCAATATCCGCGATGGTCGGATCATCGCCGAGCAGGTATGGGCTTCTCTCCAGCAACGCTTCCAGGACCTGAAGAAAGGCCTCTCCTCGTTGCCGGTACTCTGTCTGAGTCATCTCAACATGGCGGTCCGCGTATTTATAGCGGTCCAGCCAATACTTGAACTCGTTATCGTTTTGCTCAATCAGCGCATTCGCCTGATCCAGGATCGTTGCGTCTAACAGCCCTTGTGGATCCTGCTGCTCAAGCGCCCACACCATGATGTCCCGGCTTTCTTCAATTACAGCATCATCGGCAAGCTGCAAAACCGGCACGGTGCCTTTAGGGCTTATCGCCAGCATTTGCGTAGGCTTGTTCTTCAGGGTCACTTCCCGCAACTCAACCTGTAAACCCGCAAACAAAATGCCCAACCGGGCGCGCATGGCATAGGGGCAGCGACGAAAGGAATACAGACAATCAAATGAGGCTGTCATAGCGATACTTCACAACTGAACCAGGGGTGTATTTGCGCAACGAGGAACCGATATGTCTGCCCACCGCCAAATATGGTTGTCGATGAACGCAGCCCATAAGGGGCGTGCAGGGTAAGGATACTATTGAAGCGGCGCCCCGTCCCGGGACGCTCGATTAATCGCAATGTTTGGAGGGCTCTCTTCTTTGGCCAGGAGGTTCGGGGAGAACCCCGTATCGTTGATGAACAGGGGGATACGGTTGCCAATGGCTGAAGGCTGGGTGCCCTGTTCTTTCGAACTTACTTCTGGGCGCTGGATGCCTTGCAGGTGGAAATGCCGAGCGGCAGATAGGCCGGACACCAGCGGGTGGTGCCGGTGAACAGCGG